>WGSL01000020.1 GCA_014871665.1 Collinsella sp.
ACCGTATAGAGCCCGCCGCGACGCAGCGGCACGCCCGCCTCCGTAAGCGCCAGCGCCATACGCTGGGCGGCGGGAACGCCCAAGCCGATCGACTTGAGCTCATCGGCATGCGCAAACACCTGAGCGGGCGTGCCCTCGGCAAACACCGCGCCCTCGTTCATCACGACAATACGGTCGCAGCAATTGGCCAGGTCATCCATGCTGTGCGAAACCATGACAACGGTCAGGCCATCGCGGTGAAGTCGGTCGATGAGCCCTAGGAAATCCCTGCGCGCAGCCGGATCGAGCCCCGCCATGGGTTCATCGAGCACCAGGACTTCGGGCTCCATGGCGAGTACGCCGGCGAATGCCACACGCCGTTGCTGACCGCCCGAAAGCTCAAAGGGACTCTTGTCGCCGACCGTGGAAAGGTCGAGGCCCACGCGCGAGAGCGATGTCTCAACGCGGCGGGCAACCTCGGCCTGCGACAAGCCAAGGTTGTGCGGACCAAACGCCACGTCCTGCGCCACGGTTTCGGCAAACAGCTGACGCTCGGGATATTGAAACACCACGCCGACCTTGGCCTTAACCGCGGCGGCGTCTTTCTTGTTTGACAGATCGAGCCTCAGCGCGCGAACGGATCCCTCCTGCGGACGGATCAGCCCGTTGAGATGCTGGACCAGAGTCGATTTACCCGAGCCGGTATGGCCTGCTAGCCCCAGGAACTCGCCGCGACGCACCGTCAGCGATACATCGCGCAGCGCCCACGGACTGCTGGGGTCGTTTCCCCAGAGAGCCTGTTTGCTCGATTTGCCCGCAGTGGCCGAGCGCTTATGCCAGCGGCGGCGCTCGCGCGGACTGAGCGAATAACTGTACGAAACATGGGATAGCTCTATGACGGGCTCCGACGCGTTGCCCTCGTTGTCTACCGGAACAGTGCCGTCAGCGATTTCCAACTGGGATGCGGAAGGCTGCCCCGCGGTGCCTGCCCCACTTCGCTCGGCATAAGTCTGCGCAATCTCGGCGACCATATCCGCCTCACGTACCTGCGCGCAAACGGGCACGCCCTTCGCACGAAGTGTCCTACCTAAGCAGCACGACGCCGGCATATCCAGGTTGAGCTGCGCAAGTTCGTCCGCTCGCGTCAAGATTTCCTCGGGCGTACCGAGCATGGCAACGCGCCCCGCCCGAAACACCGCGACACGATCGGCCTCGGCGGCCTCTTCCATAAAGTGCGTAATCATCACGATGGTCATGCCGCGATCGTGCAACGCGCGGCAAGCCTTCATGAGGCCCTTGCGCCCACGCGGATCAAGCATCGAGGAAGCCTCATCCAATATGAGCACGCGCGGCTCCATGGCGAGCACGCCGGCAAGCGCCACGCGTTGCTTTTGGCCACCCGAAAGCGCATGGGTCTCGTGGCGCTCAAAGCCCACCAGGCCCACGCCCTTCAGTGCCTCGCGTACGCGCTGCGCAATTTGCGCCGATGGCACGCCAAGGTTTTCGGGACCAAACGCAACGTCATCTTCGACAAGCGTTGCCACCAGCTGATCATCGGGATTCTGGAACACCATGCCCGCGGTCGAACGAATGTCGTAGACCAGCTCGGGGTCGGACGCATCCATGCCGTTGATGCGTACCGTGCCCGCATCGGGCTGCAACAGTGCATTCAGATGCTTGGCAAACGTCGACTTGCCCGACCCATTGCCACCGAGGATGCAGAAAAACTCGCCGTCCTTAATGCTCAGATCGATGCCGTCAAGTGCCTGAGCGGCACCGTCATAGCTAAAGGAAACGCCCCGACACTCAATCATGCGCAGCCTTTGACCTGGTCCTTTTTAGGCGTGATGAGGTTGGAAACTGCTTTATACACCGCCAGCGTCAACACCGAGTTAAGCACGGTCTTGATAAGGTTGAACGGCAGCACGGCAGGAATCATGAGCGGGGCGATCACATCGACCGAGCCATACCAGAACCAAACGCCAATGGTAAGGTTTGCGACCATAGACAGCGCCGTAGCGGCAATGACGCCGAGCACCAGGCCAATCACGGCACCCTTATAGGTGTGCATCTTCTGGTAGACGATAGCCGCAGGCAGAATATAGCCCAACGTGGCAACCAAGTTCATAAGCGCGCCGACCCAGTCACCCGTGGTGAGCGCATGGATAACGATAGCCATAGCGGCAACAGCGGTACCGGCGCCGGGACCATACGCAAACCCGCACACCATCGCCGGCACCAGCGACGGGTCATAGGTCAAAAACGGCGCCGAAGGAAGGATAGGCAGCTGCACGTACATAAACAGGGCGCCCAAGGCGCACATCAGCGCCATGGTAACGAGCTGTTTGGTGCTCCACCTATTCGTGTTCTCAAAATGGATATGCTGCGACTGTTCAGACATTAAGATCACCTGCCTCTTTCATCCGGACTCTAACCGTTGGTACTGGGATCTCACCAGTTCAGCCGGCATGCGAACCAACACACGCACGGGTCGCGGACTCATCGGCTCGACGCAGGTCCTCGCCTGCGCCACGGCACCCCTTTGGCACCGCCCAATTTACCGCCAGTGGGGAATTCCACCCCGCCCTGAAACAGCAACTGCAAGTGTAGCACGAGCAATCGCTCGCGCAAGTATGCCGAGGGTAATTTGTGGCGGGGATCAGTTGCCGCAACAACCACGTTCCCCACCCATCCCAAAGTAGCGCGCCTTTCGCGCAAAGCGCGAAACAGCGAAGGGGACACGTATCCCTATCGACCACGTCCTTCTCCGTCCGCCGACCTCAAGGCCGTAAACGCAGGGAATCCGGGGGCGTGACGGGGCTTCTCTCCGGAACATTCCGCAGGACGCAAAGAGGCTCCGCAGCGCGAAGCGCGATGCGGAGCCTCTTTGCATGTCCGAGGACGTTCCGGAGAGAAGCCCCGTCACGCCCCCGGATTCCCGGTGGGAGTTCTAGACCTTGTCGGCCTTAGTACATACCGCCGCCCTGCTGACCAGCGGTAGCAGCAGCGATTGCGTCCTCAAGCTGAGTGTTCTTGGGCACATCGGAGACGGTGGCCTCGGTGATGAGGATCAGGCTGGCGACAGAAGCAGCGTTCTGCAGGGTGACGCGGCTGACCTTGACGGGGTCGAGGACGCCCATCTCGATCATGTCGCCCCACTCGCCGTTGGCAGAGTTGAGACCCTGGCCGGCGGGCAGCTCGGCGACCTTGTCGACCACGACAGCGCCCTCAAAGCCAGCGTTCTTGGCGATGGTGGCGACCGGAGCGGTCAGAGCCTTCTTGACGATGTCGACGCCGATCTTCTCCTCGGGGTCATCGATCTCGACGGCATCGAGCGCAGGAGCAGCGTCCATGAAGGCGACGCCGCCGCCAGCGACAATGCCCTCCTCGACAGCAGCGCGGGTGGCCTGCAGGGCGTCCTCGACGCGATGTTTGATCTCCTTGAGCTCGGACTCGGTAGCAGCGCCGACCTTGATGACGGCAACGCCACCGGAGAGCTTGGCCAGGCGCTCCTGGAGCTTCTCACGGTCGAAGTCAGAGGTGGTGTTCTCCATCTCGCCCTTAATCTGAGCGATACGGGCGTCGATGGCCTCCTTGGAGCCAGCGCCGCCGACGACGACGGTGTTGTCCTTAGAGATGGTGACGGACTTAGCGGTACCGAGCATATCGGCGGTGATGTCAGCGACCTTCACGCCCAACTCGTCCAGGGCAGCCTGGCCACCGGTGAGGACGGCGATGTCCTCGAGAATGCGCTTGCGGCGATCGCCGTAGCCCGGGGCCTTGACGGCGCAGACGTTGAGGGCGCCACGGATCTTGTTGAGGACCAGGGTAGGCAGAGCTTCGCCGTCGATGTCCTCAGCGATGATGAGCAGGCCACGGCCAGCGCGCTGGACAGCCTCGAGAACGGGCATGATGTCCTGAACGCTGGAGATCTTCTGGTCGGTGATGAGGATGTACGGATCCTTCATCACGGCCTCCATGCGGTCGTTATCCGTGACGAAGTAAGCGGAGACATAGCCCTTGTCGAACTGCATGCCCTCGACGGTGTCGATGGTGATGTCGAACGTCTGGGAATCCTCGACGGTGATGACGCCGTCCTTGCCCACGACCTCCATGGCCTCGGCGATCTTCTCGCCGACCTCGGGGTCACCGGCAGAGATGGTGCCGACGGAAGCAATCTGCTCCTTGGTCTCGACCGGCTTGGCCTGCTTCTTCATCTCGGCGACGGCGGCGTTGACGGCCTTGTCGATGCCGCGACGGATGGCCAGCGGGTTGGCGCCAGCGGCGACGTTGCGCAGACCGTCGTTGACGATGGCCTGAGCGAGCAGAGTTGCGGTGGTGGTGCCGTCACCCACGGTGTCGTTGGTCTTGGTGGCGACCTCCTTCACCAGCTGAGCGCCCATGTTCTCGATGTTGTCCTCGAGCTCGATCTCCTTGGCGACGGAAACGCCGTCGTTGGTGATGGTCGGGGCACCGAACGTGCGCTGCAGCGCAACGTAGCGACCCTTGGGGCCCATGGTGACGGTAACGGCGTCGGCCAGAGTGTTGACGCCCTTGGCGAGCTTAGCGCGGGCATCGGTGTTGAACGTAATGTTCTTTGCCATGGTAGGTAATCCTCCAAAAGAAATGTGACTCGCGTCGCCGCTTCCGAGTCCTATGCGGCGGACGCGTTCAAAGACGAATCAGAGATTCTGACGAGACTAGGCCTCGACGACAGCGTAGATGTCGTCGGCGCGCATCAGCAGATACTTCTCGCCGTCGACCTTGACCTCGTTGCCACCGAACTTACCGTAGATGACAACGTCACCGACCTTGACGTCCATGGGGATGCGCTCACCCTTGTCGTTGACCTTGCCGGCGCCAACGGCAACGATGGTGCCGCGCTGCGGCTTCTCCTGAGCGTTGCTGGCGATATACAGACCAGAAGCGGTCTTCTGCTCGGCCTCGTCGGGCTTGACCAGAACACGATCTGCAAGCGGCTTCAAAGACGACATGCTTGTCTCCTCCTTTTTGGGCCGCGCGGTTATACCACGCGAATTAACCCTTTTTGTTTGCGTACGCGTTGAATGGTACCCACGAATGGCGGGTTATACAACACGGAGTCAAAAAATCTTATTTTTTGGCACTTAGATTTTCTGAATGCCGGGGGATAACTTAGCGGTGGCTCCCGTGTGGCTCCGGAGGGGCGGGGCATAAGGTTTCCTGCTCGGGCAGTCCTGCTCGCACGAAGGCCACATTAAGCGGCTTTCGGCTCGTGCGGAACTCGCGATAAACCTTATGCCCCGCCCCTCCGGAGCCACACGGGAGGCAGGTTAACTAATTCGAGCCCGGCATTCAGAAAAGTCAGTGCAGCAAAATGGCGATGCGGATGGAATGCACAAGATAGGAGCACGTTGTTGGGACGCGCTCTTTTAAGTTGCGGTGGAATAGTTCCTGTTTTTGGGCTTGAAGGCCGATTTTAGGGACTATTTCACCGCAACTGAGGGGTGGGATGTGGGGTTAGCGCTCGTAGATTAAGTTGCCTGCCAGGTAGGTCGCCTGAACCTTGGTGGCCTGGAGCTCTTGGGGGTCGATGGTGAGCGGGTTTTGGTCCAGGACTACCAGGTCGGCATACTTGCCGGGCTCCAAGCTGCCGAGGTTTTGCTCGTCGCCCGCTGCATAGGCGCTGCCCAGGGTGTAGTTGCGCAGGGCTGTTGCTGCATCGATGCGCTCGCTCGGTAACCAGCCGCCCTCGGGCCAGTGGCTTTTGGGATCCTGGCGCGTGATAGCCGTGTAGAGCACGTTCATGCTTGTAACAGCTGTGATGGGGCTATCGGTGCCGAAGGCTTGGCGGATGCCGCGCTGCTTATAGGTCGCAAACGGCCACATGATGCGGCTGCGTTCCAGGCCCAGATCGCGCTCGGGGCCGCCCGGGTCGAGTGTAATGTGACAGGGCTGGCTCGAGGCAACGACGTTAAGCTTGCGTAGACGATCGATGTCCTCGGGCAAGAGGTTCTCCAGGTGCTCGAGCGTGTTATGGCCGTGCTGGGGCAGGCCGTACAGGTCGGCGGCCTCCTCGAAGATATCCAGCGCGGCATGAATCGCACCGTCGCCGATGACGTGGATGCGCACGGTATGGCCGCGCTCCGCGGCCGCCAGAACCAGCTTGCGCATGCGCTCGGCAGGAACCGTCAGGCGACCTTGATCGCCCGGGAAGCGCGGGTTGGTATAGGGCTCGGTGAGATAGGCCGTGTGTTCGCTCGACACGCCGTCGAAGAACTGCTTAAAGCCTGGCGCCGAAAGCAGCGCGTTGTTCGCGTAACGTACCTGCAGCTCTTCCAAGCGCGATTGGTCATCCAGCAGCGTGGGAAACAAATGGGCTCGGATGCCCAACTTGCCGGCTGCCTGCAGTTTGTCGTAGACGTCGTCGCGGATAAAATCGCAGCCCGGCATGGGCATGAGCGACATATCGCATATCGAGGTGATGCCCTGCTCGGCCATCCGCCTCATTTGATCGGCGTAAGCGCTTGCGATGCGATCCTCGCCCAGCCACTCAAGGCAGCGCGGTAGCAGCTGCATGGCAGCCGCCTCGTGAGCAATACCCGTGAGCTCGCCGTTTGCGTCCTTGTCGTAGCTACCGCCCGCTGGTGGCTCGCTGTCGCGCGTGACGCCGAGTGCATCGAGTGCGCGGCTGTTGAGCCACAGCGTGTGCCCGTCGCCCGAATACATAACACAGGGACGATCGGGGAATGCCACATCGAGCGACGCCTTGGTAGGATGCTCGGGCGGGTCCCAACGGTAGTCGCGCCAGCCCTGCGTCACAACCCAAGCGTCGTCGGGCAGGTCCTGGGAAAACTCGAGCGCATGTTGCACCAGCGCCGCCTCGGACGTGCCCATATCCATGAGCATGTACGGCGAGGAACCGACCGAGGTATGGAAGAAGTGCAGATGAGCGTCATGGAAACCGGGGCAGACAAACTGCTCGCCGTAGTCGATAACCGACGTAGCGGCAGGAGCGGCGGCGATCACGTCATCGGGCGCACCGACTGCGACGATACGGTCGCCTGCGATGGCAATCGCCAGCTCGCGGGTGGTATCGATGCCGTCTTGCGCGGTAAAGACGTTCTTGGAGCGGATAATCCGATCGATATGTTGCATGGGCATCCCCATCTCTGGCAGGAAATTCAACACCCCCGAGTGTACTCCCCCGCCCTTGTAACAAAACCCCAGCGGCAAACGGCAACTTTACCAGCCCTAGCGGCAGGTGGCATACTGAAGAGAGCCTGTACGATTTTGCGATCAACCCAGCAAGGAGCAAATCGACCATGACGAAGACCAAGGCACAGCAGATTATGGCGGCGACCGAGGCTCGCGCGGCTGACGACGTCACCGCAGCCATCAAAGATATCGCTACCGAGTTTGAACCCTATATCATCAAGCAGCGCCGCCACTTCCATAAGCACCCGGAGCTGAGCCTCGCCGAGGAGCGCACGACTTCTGACATCGCCAACCAGCTCGACGCCATGAATATCCCCTACGAGCGTCCCCTTAAGACGGGCCTTGTGGCGACCCTTCGCGGCACCGCACCCGACGCCTATCGCGAGGACGGCACGCCACGCCGCCGCATCCTGCTGCGCGCCGACATCGACGCCCTGCCCGTCACCGAGCAGACCAGCGAGGAGTTCGCCAGCGTCAACGAGGGCTGCATGCACGCCTGCGGCCATGACTGCCACATCGCCATGATGCTCGGCACGCTGCAGATTCTGCGCCACATGACCGATGACATCCACGGCGAGATTCGCATCGTATTCCAGCCCAGCGAGGAAAACGGCCAGGGCGCCAAACTCATGATTGGCACGGGTGTGCTCGACGGCGTCGACGGCGCCTACGCCGCGCACATCTGGAGCGAGGTCGACGCCGGCACCGTAAGCTGCGAGCCCGGCCCACGCATGGCAAACACCGACTGGTTCCGCATCGACGTTCGCGGCACCTCGTGCCATGGCGCCATGCCCCAGCGCGGCCACGACGCCGTTATGGTTGCCGCCGAGATTGTCAACGCCCTGCAGACCATCGTCTCGCGCGAGATTAGCCCCTACGAGCCGGCCGTCATCACCGTCGGCGAGCTGCACGGCGGCACCGCGCGCAACGTTATCGCCGGCACGGCCTACCTCGCCGGCACAGTGCGCACCTACGGCGATTCGACCCACGAGGAAATGCCGGAGCTTATGCGCCGCATCGTGGAGCATACTGCGGCCGCCTTGGGCGCCGAGGCAGAGCTCACCGACTACACCATCGCCAACTACAAGGTCGAAAACGACGCCGCCTCGAGCGAGCGCTGCCGTCAGGCTGTAATCAAGTGCCTGGGCCCCACCGGCCAAGGCCATTATCGCGGCACGCTTTCGGGCGAGGATTTTTCGGAGTACCTGCGTCGCGTACCGGGCGTGCTCGCCTTTGTAGGTACGCGCAACCCCAAGATTGGCGCCACGTACGCCCAACATTCCTGCTTCTACAAGATCGACGAGACCGTGCTGGCAAAGGGCTCCATGGTGGCCGCCCAGTATGCTATCGACTTTTTGGCCGAGCCCACGCAAGAGGAGCTCGACGGCCCCGCGATTACCGCGGTCGCCGAAACCAACCCCGATCTGGCCGCCAAGTTGCGCTCTGCCAAAGCGACGACCGCCGAGGCTCGCGACGCCATCCATGATGCCCGAACGGCTCGCCATGCCGCGATCAAGGGCATCCACGAAGCCCGCGCTGCTGCACGCCGCGAGGAGAAGCACGACGAGTAGTCGATTCGCTGGCATCTCGCAGTCATAGCCACATCGCGATGTCAAAGCGGGGTCGGACGTATGTAACCGCCCGCCCCCGCTCATTCTGCCAGCGCTATTTCTACCATTTCTACCCCGTCCCCAAATGGCAGACGGCATGGCTACTCGTCCTGAGGCTCCTCGTCGGAGCTTGGCTCGGACGCCGGCTCAGGTGCAGGTGCCGGCTCAGGCTCAGGCTCAGGTGCAGGCTCGGACTCAGATGCCGTCTCAGGCTCGGGCGCCGGCTCAGGCTCGGTCGCGGGAGCGGGTGCAGGTGCCGGCGAAGCATCCGGAGCACCGTAACCCGAAGGAGCGGACTTCTTCTCGAAGGGCAACACAAAAGTCAGGACGTCGTCCTTATCCTCATCGGCCCACTCGCTTGCATAGCGTGCGGCCCAATAGCCAACGGCACGGTGCTTGAGCATCTTGCCAAAGACCGTAAGAAATACGGTGACAAAAGCGACCAGCACCAAGAACAGCGCGAGCGTGACGCCACCGCCGGTAACGATTGCCTCAATACCCGTAGGACGATAGTAGTAGCTATACATACCGACAGAGGCAATGGCGCCAAAGACGACCGTCAAGATCCATGTGACAACGTTGGCGAACAGGCCCGTCAAAAACTCGGGAAGGAACGAAGCACAGAACAGCTTGGTCTTGTTGTGCTTAAACGCCGCCCAGACCTTATCGAGCGAAAACGCGCTCTCGACGCGACCGGTCACCGCAAAGTGCATCACGGCGATGTCGGCGAACATCTTAAAGAAGACACCCAGAATCGCCGAGGCAATTAGCGCCAGGACAAGCAGGCCAAGCGAGCCAAACAGCGCAGCCTCGAGCGCATAAGAGCCGTAATAAGAATACGAGCCCGCAGCGCCAATTACCACGCCCTCCACCAGCGAAAGCACTACACCGATAACGGGAATGGCAGCGATAACCTCGAGTACGACCGAGATAACGCTCGAAAAGACTCCGAGACCAAACGACGTGGAACGCATGAGTGGACGGTCCATGCCGTCATCGACCTTGAGCGAAAGATCACGGCCCCACTCGATACCAAAGCCGGAACCACACACACTCGCAATGCAAGCTGCCAAAAAGCCGATGGCAGCCGCAATGCCGCCAATAACGGGAATAAACAACACGAGCACCGACACAACGCAAATCAGCGCCGGCAAAAACGCGATTTGGCATACACGCTGAAGCACGCCCGGAGTCTTGGTCATATCTTGGAACGCCTGAGCCACACAGCCCTTTGGCGCATTCGCCACGGGCGGTTGCGGAACAAACTGCTGGGGCTGAGGCTGTCCCTGGGGAGCGGGGCCAGAGGCACCGGCATTAGGAGCACCACACACGCCGCAGAACTTGTCGTCATCGCCCATGGGGGCACCACACTGCGAGCAGAACATAGAATCATCCCTTCGTATCTTGAACGAATCACTTGGATCGCAAACGATATCTTTAGCATCATTATCGCCCAATGTGGGGTCAAATACTCAAAGATGACCGATTTGCAAGGTACGCGGCGCCAGCAGGCGGTTCGTTGAATATGTCTGTGCTAGTTCGTTCCGCGGAAGCCCTTGCCGACGATCTCGGAGCTGTCGACGATCGTGATAAAGGCACCCGGATCGACTTCGCGCGCATAGCGGCGTAGTTGCACGGCCTCGCGACGGCTCAGCACGCTCATGATCACCGTCACGCACTTGCCCGAGAAGGCACCGTAGCCGCGACTGATGGTCGCTGTGCGGTTGAGATGCTTGACGATAAACTCCTCGACTTTGCGCGGCTCGGAGCAAATGACCGTGCAGACTTTGCGCAGGTGAATGCTCTCAATGGCTTTGTCGACCACAAGCGTCTTGGCAAACAGGCCGAGCACGCAGTACAGACCGACACGCGGGCCATACAAAAAGGCCGCGATGGCCACGATGCCGATATCAACCAACAGCAGCGCGCGGCCAATCTCGAGCGTCGTGCGGCGCTTGAGGATCATGGCAAGAATGTCCGTGCCGCCCGTCGAGGCGCCAATATCAAAGACAATAGCGCTGCCGAGCGCCGGCAAGATGACGGCAAAGCACAGGTCGATCCACATATCACCCGTCAGAGAGACATCGGTCGGAATAAAAAGCTCAAACAGCGAAACATAGGCCGAAAGCGCAAACGAGGCGAAGACGCTCCACAGGATTGCCTTGCGCTCCAAAAAGATAAAGCCCAAAACGACGAGAACCGCGTTGATAATCCACATAAAGACGCCGACGGGCAGGGTCGGGAACAGCGTGGACAGAATGACCGACACGCCCGAGGTGCCGCCAAAAGCAAAGTGATTAGGGGTTTTAAACGCAACGATGGCAAAGGCCGTAAGAATCAGGCCCAGATTGAGCTCGGCAAAAAAGCGCGGGAAGCCCGGCTCCTGGCTGCGCTTTTGGCCGGCACGCTCGCCGCGCTCGATATCGGTGCGATCAACCACGCGCTCCATCGGCACCACGGGAGGACGATGCACCTCCTCGGCAGCACGCGACGCCGCCTCTGCCGCAGCGGCCTCGATTGCCCATGCCTTGCTTTCTGTTTCGTGCTCGTCGGCCATTACGGCAACTCCTCGTTAACAATTTGGAAACAATGCGCTCATTAGGGTAACGCGGAACGCGGGGATTGCAACGCTTAGTTAGACGAGCGGTATGACTATATCGGGAGCGTACAAAAACGGCCGGCCACGCTTTTGCTTGCGCGGTCGGCCGTTTAACGTTTTCGCAGATAAAACCTGCCAAAACAAACCTGTCCCTTTTTGGAAGGTTATTCGTGCTGGCTGGTGCGGTGCTCGTACTCCTCGGGGGTGATGACGTCCTCGATGCGCAGGTTGACACCCGCCACCTCAAGGCCGGTCATCGCGGCAAGGCGCTCAGTGACACGTGCCTTGACATCGTCGAAGATCGCGGGCGCATAGGCTCCGTACTCGATAATGACGGAGATGTTGACGACCACGCGATTGTCATCGGTGACCTCGACCGTCACGCCCTTGGTCAGATTCTCGGCACCAAACTGCTCCTGCACAAAGTGCATGAGGTTACCCTTCATGCCCAAAACGTGCGGAACCTCGCGGGTGGCCATGGCGACGATCTTCTCGATCACACCGTTGGAATAGGTCAGCGAGTCCTCGGACTCGTCCGCTTCCTCGTCCGCCTCCTCGTCGTCCTCATCAGCATCGGACTCGGCCTCGACGAGCGCCTCGTCCTCGAGCGTCACATCCTCGGCCTCGGCGGTGACAGTCTCGTTCTCCACGAGCTCGGTATCGGCTACATCGACCTTCGTATTAAAAGCCATGGTTCCTCCTTATGCCTGCCGCGGATGCGACAGTCGAATACGTATTAGCGGCCGCTAAACAGACGGCCGAAGAAGTTGACGATCCCGTTCTCGCCATCACGAATCTGGCCAATTACGGCGCCTATCAGCACGAAGAATGCGATGACAAGCGTGTCCCAGAGGCCGAGCGTGAGCACCAACACGGCGAGGATAAAGCCAGCGACGGCGCCGAGCGTGGTGTTGGGATGACGCACAGCATAGCTCCAGATGGCAGCGCCCGTACCCTTGATGAGACCCATAGCCTCGTCAAAATCCACGGCTGCCGCGTCTTGTAACTCGGTTGCCTCTGCTTTGGAATCAACAGGTTCGTTCGCCGGCGTGGCGCTCTGGTCAATCGTCAGGCGCGGCGTACGAGCGGTCTTATCTTGATTGGTATCACTCACCGGAAACCTCCACGGTCTGGACGGTAGTCTTGGACGGCAAAAAACGAACGCGTGCGGTCGTGCCCGGCGTGCCGAGCATGGTGTCGCAAGCTTCCTCGATGCGCTGCTGCATCGCAGTAGCCAGAGATGCCACGTCCTTATCGTCAAGCGCGATAGCCTCGACCTTAAATCGGACGCGCGATTCTTCGGAACCCTGCACGTGCGCCTCGACATGCTCGATCATCACGCGATCGTCGCGCTCGGCAGCAGCCCTGGCGCACGAAGAAAGCGCCGCAAGGGTAACCTCGATATTGCGCTCCCCCGCCGGATGCACGCAGGACGGCTCGCGACGAGCAAACATCAGGCAGAAGAAGCTTACCAGCACGCCGATCGCTACAACTCCGCCGCATGCCGTCACGACAATGCGCGGCATGGGGTCGCGCATCAGCAGCATAAAGCGATACGTATACGGCCCCCAAAACTGGCAGACAAGCGTACCCAGCGCCACGATGGCGGCGGCAAGATATACGATCGCTAGGGCTCGTTTGAGTACGCGCACGTGGCGCTCCCTTCAAATCTCGGCTCTCGAAATGCAAAACGGTTCGCATCATTATAAAAGAGCCGGGTCCGGTGCTCTACGCACGCGGATCCGGCTCATCTATTCCACGAGGCTTGCATGCTCGCTTCATTATGCCCAGATATGCACGGCTCAATCCGTGCAGGCGCTACTCCTCCTCGAGGGCAGCGATGACCTCGTCGGTCATGTCCATGGTGCTGTAAACATCCTGGACGTCGTCGAGCTCCTCAAGACGGTCGATGAGGCGCTGAACCTTCTTGGCGTCGGCGCCGGAGACCTCGGTCGGGGTGGTCGGGACCATGGTGGTCTCGGAGCCCTTGACCTGGACGCCCTGCTCCTCGAGCGCCTTGGAGACAGCCATGACCTCGTTGGCAGTAGTCCAGACGATCCACTCCTCGCCGGCGTCCTCGTAGTCCTCGCCGCCGGCCTCGGCGATGGCCATCATGAACTCATCCTCGTCACCGGCAGCACCGTTGGCGATCATGGTCTCCTTCTTAGCGTTCTCGTCCAGGATCTCCTTGGCGACGACGATCTGGCCCTTGCGCTCAAACTGGAAGGCGACGGAGCCGGAGGTGCCCAGGTTGCCACCAGCGTGGGAGAAGGCGGAACGGACATCAGCGGCGGTGCGGTTGCGGTTGTCGGTCAGGCAGTCGACGTAGACGGCGACACCGGCAGGACCGTAGCCCTCGTACACGATGTTCTCGTAGACGGCGGCGTCAGCACCCGAACCAAAAGCCTTGTCGATAGCGGACTTGATCTTGTCCTTAGGCATGGACTGAGCCTTGGCCTTGGCAACAGCAGCGGCGAGGCTGGCGTTGTTCTCGGGCAGCGGGTCACCGCCGAGACGGGCAGCAACGGTGATGTTGCGGCTGAGCTTGGAGAAGAGGGCGGAACGCTTGGCGTCCTGCGCGCCCTTACGATGCTTGGTTGTGGCCCACTTAGAGTGTCCGGACATACGTGTCTCCTATCGGTTTCGACCTAAAGCCCAGCGCAGATGCTCGGGCAATATAAACAAACGTCGTTATGATATACCTACTGGCCTGCGAGATAAACCCCAAAATGAAGGCGTCGTGATGATGTCCCCTTTGGTGCAAAGAAACCTGGCCCTCAATGCACCAAGTTAGAACCAGGAGAAGTCGCTGCGGGTGACGGTGGCGCCGATGGCGAAAGGCATGCAGGCGATGACCGGATACAGGTAGCGCATGTAAGTCGAGCCGTTGCACGGGCCAATCAGGCACACAGCAAGCACGCCCAACAGCGGCACCCAGATCGCCAGCGCACGCCATGAATGACGACGCAGCAAGTAGACCACCACGGCGATCATGATCCACACATAGGTGGCCGAGCTCATGGTGAGCGAGATAAACGGTATGCGTTGTACTGCCACGCGATACAGGTTGATCAGGTGATCGCACCAGCGCACAACCTTGCTATCGACCGGATGGAAGTCAAAGTACTTGAGGTTATCGGGCTTCGCCATGATCTCGGCACTGCGCGCCGTGCTGTAGACCCACGCATCGCGGGCACTCGGATAAAAGTAGCCGTAGTAGTTATTGATGAGCGCCGAGATATAGCACTCGGGATCCTTCTTAAACATCTGAGCCCATACCTCAAAATAGGCATCGATGTCCTCCTGCGAGGCGTACTCGTTAAAGCAGTTCTTGACGGCATCGGACTTGTCGGGGTTGTAGCGGCGGCCCAGGTTCTCGTACTTGAGTACACGATCGATCACGGCACGCTCTTCGTCGGTCACCGAACCGTCGCAAGGAGCTTCCACGATGGTGCCGTCCTCCTTAACCGTAGGGTTGACGCCCGAGTTAAGGCCGTCGTGCTTTTGGACGAAACGAGCCGTCTGTTGGAACGGAATCGAAAGGATTTCGCGCTTGGAACCAGGCGTGATGTCGTGCGCTGGCATAAAGACCTTGGTGAAGTACATATTAGAGGCAAGGCAGAGTGCAAGCACCGCAAGAACTCCCACCCAGCGGAAACGCGGGATGCCGCCCGAAGGCGCAGCACCAGCCTGCTTGGCTGCACGATGAGCCACATGCGCGTCCCATGCGCAAAACGCCGCCGCGATTACGCATGCCGCCAGGGGAAACACCAGGCCGCCGTTGCGCAGAAACGTGGAACCCATGGCGCCCAGAGTGAGCAGCAGCCAGTCATGTCGCGCAAAGAGCACGGGGGCTTTCTCGCCCGCTCGCTCGACATTGGCATCACGACGGGGCAAGCCACATGCCACGAGCTTCACGGTCTGTACCAGCAGCACCAAGAACGCGTCGGCAAAGAGCACGTCTTTGGTGAGCAACGCCGCGTAGTTAGAGAACATCGGCATAAACGCAAAGAACAGCAGGATCGCACCGCGAACCGGCAGGCTCACGCCCAGTTTGCGCAGCGACGAAATGGAATAGGCCATGCAGGCGGCCGTAATGACGAACTGAGCACAGGTGTAGATGGCAAGACCTGCGTTGGCGCTGTTGAACAGTGAAAGCCCCAGCTGGACGCACGAACCGATGATAGCCGTGTGCACCACGGGGTGATGTCCGTTGAGCAACACATTGGGATTGAGCAGACGCAGGTAGTCACTCGTGCCGTTGGGGTAGTTGAACCACTGGCGAATCTGCGCACCCGTATCTCCCATAAAAAGGCCGGGCAGCGAAGCGATAAGCGTGGGCGTCCAGGCGATCATAAGCACCAGGAAGGGGCCGGCAAAGGGATGGACCGAGAGCACGGCGTGAGTCACACGCCATACGCGGCCAAAGTGCGCTTCGGAAAACGGAATGCGCCGAGAGCTCAGCCAATCCAGGCACTCAAAAGCCAAATAGAAGGCCACGATCGCTAAGAGCATCCAGCCCGCGCCGCCAATCCAGGCGCAGACGATGCGGGCTTTGTCGCCAAGGACAATCTCGGCCGAGTCGGTGAGGTCGTAGCTGCGGCCGAACACCATGCAGATGGCGAAGAACAGCGACGGCAGAATGATCGATGGACGCCAGGTGTCGCCACGGCCAAAGAACACGTAGCGAAACGGCAAGGTGAGCAGGCAGGCAAGTGCAAGCAGCATGACCGCGTCGGTATGGCCGGCAAACGAAAGGAGCACCTCGTAGCACACGTACAGCATGCCCGAGGCTTTGGGGTCAATCGCCAAGACTGCGTTGCTCGACACCGGGGCGGGATCGATGGAAAACGCCGTGGTCGCCAACAGCGCGAGCAAAAATGCGATGAGCGTCTGCTTGGCGGGGTAGCGCTTAAACCAGACGATGCGGGCAGCGTCGCGCGCAGCCGTTGTGGAGAGGTCGGAATCCTTCACAGTCCGAAAGCCTTTCTAGAAACCTATCAAACTCGGCAAGACCACCACAAAGGTGCCTGTCCCCTTTGTGGTAGTTAGGCGTCGAGGTAGATGCGCTGGGGGCGATTGCGGTGTCGGGCGAAAATGATGAGCGCCAGGCCCGCGATCACGAGCGGCAGGCTCAGCAGCTGGCCCATGGTGATGACGCCGCCCAGCAGATAGCCCAGCTGCGCATCAGGCACGCGCACGAACTCAACGAGAAAGCGGACGATGCCGTACCCCATCACGAACACGCCCATAAACGTACCCTGGGGCAGCAGCGGCTTTTTGCGGCTGAGCACCTGCAAAATACAGAAGAGCACGACGCCCTCAAGAAACGCCTCGTAGAGCTGGGAGGGATGGCGCGGCATATCGCCCGCGGTGCCGCCAAAGACCACACCCCAGGGCAGATCGGTCGGCTTGCCCCACAGCTCGCCGTTGACGAAATTGGCACAACGGCCCAGGCACAGGGCCAGCGGGGCGCCGATCACGGCAAGGTCGGCGATAGTCCAGGCGTCGAGCTTATACATGCGGCACACGATGATGCCGCCCAAGATGCCGCCCACCAGGCCACCGTGGAAGCTCATGCCTCCCTCGTTGGTGGCAAAGATCTCGAGCGGGTGAGTCCAATAGTAGCCATCGCCGTAAAAGACGACGTAGAACAGGCGCGCGCCGATGATGAGGCCAAAGACCGCACCGACCACGACGCTCGTCAGGTCATCGATCGTGATGTCGAAGCCCCAACGACGCTGCGTGCGGTACATAACGACCGCCGTGAGCAGAGCGCCGACCACGTAGGCCAGGCCGTACCAGTAGATGGTGATGGGACCCGCCGAGATCGCGACGGGATCAAGCATATGGTAGAGGTCGTTGAGCATATCGATCCCTCTGCTCCCTACATACAAATGCGGCCGCGGGCCTTACACTCGCAGCCGCATATTTGGACGTAACGTCTACGCGGAGCGTACCGTCCGCAGCTTTCGCATCTTAGAACGGCGCGTACTCGTCGTACAGGTCCTCGGCCTCGCCGGAAGCATTGACCTGCTCAACGCGGGTAACGCCGGGCACATGCTCCTTCAAGATGCGCTCGATACCCATGGAAAGGGTCAGCGAGCTCATGGGGCAGCCGGCGCAGGCGCCCTGCAGTTCCAGCTTGACGACACCCTCGTCGTCGACGCCCACATACTCCATATCGCCGCCATCGGCCTGCAGGTTGGGGCGAATCTCTTCAAGAACCTTCTTAAGCAGCTCTTCGTTAACAGCCACAGGGGCTCCTTTCTCACAATAACGCGGGCACGCCCGCGGACAGAAGCTATGTTACTACAGCCATGTACCCGCTCACGAGCCGTCCATGCGCGCGGACGCGACTTTCACGAGTAGTCAATTTGGGACGGGGCTCTTTTGGCTGTTTTGCCGCCAGCTGGCGTTGGCACGCGCTACTGCTGAGCCTGTCCCCCGGTACCAATCTGGACATCGACGATGACCTGGCGGTAACTGATGCCGCAGGAGTCGAGAATGCGGCGGCTGATACGGCCGTCATCGGTGTCGGCATACTTGTTGTCCAGGTAGACGACCTCGCCCACGCCCACCTGCGCCAGGATCTTGGCGCAGTCGTGGCACGGGAACAGCGTGACGTAGACCGTGGAACCCTCAAGGTCTTTGAGCGAGCCGCGGTAGTTGAGCACGGCGTTTGCCTCGGCATGCACCACGTAGTTGTGCTTGTCCTGCAACGGGTCATCGCTCGTGCCCCACGGGAAAAAGTCATCGTTGAGCGCCGAGGGCGTACCGTTGTAGCCCACCGAAAGGATGCGGTGGTTGGTGTTGGCGATGCACGCGCCCACCTGCGTGTTGGGGTCCTTACTGCGGCGCTGCGCGGCGATGGCCACGCTCATAAAGAACTCATCCCAGCTAATAACGTCGCGGCGCTTGCCCGACGCAGTTTGATGAAGATCGTCCGACATGCCAGACACCTCCGAAATCGCAATAGTTTGACCCATTGTAGCAGGTGAAAGGTAGGGGCGCTTATCCCACCGCCCCATCGCTACGCGCGGCGGGGCTTTTGGTTGATGTGGTAGAGCTCGGCGAGGCCCCGCAGCGTCAGCGCGTCGTCGACCGTCAGGCTATGGCCGACCAGCGCCGCAAGCGCCTTGGCATCGTCGCCGGTAATGACGATGGGCACATCGCCCTCCCCCGCGGCCTTGGTCGCACGCATCTCGGCAAGCACCATGTCGAGCATGCCGTCGATGCGCGCCACCTCGCCCAAAACCACGCCCGAACGCATGGCCTCGCGCGTGTTGCGGCCGATGACGTGTGTCGGCGCCGAGGGCTCGACCTGAGGCAGGCGCGCTGCTGCCGCCGAAAGCGAGCGGGCGCCGAGCGCCAGCCCCGGCGCGATAACGCCGCCGACAAAGGTACCGTGCGCGTCGATGACCTCGATATTGGTCGTCGTGCCCAGGTCGATCACGATGCACGGCGAGCCGTAGACGGCGCGGGCCGCCACGGCGTCGGCGATGCGGTCGGGACCGATCTCGGCCGGGTCATCGTAGTGCACGGGTATGCCGGTCTTGAGGCCCGGCCCCACCGTGAGCACGCGCCCCGTGCAGGTACGGGAAAGTGCCGCCTTCCACGGGCGCTCGAGCGCCGGGACCACGCAGCTCAGCACAGCAGCCGCGGGCACAAGCGCACCCGGCATGCCCGCATCGGCCGCCAGTGCGGCCATGACCTGCACGAGACGCATGCGTGCCTCGTCTGCTGTGATGCTCGACGGCGTGGTGATCTCGCACGTCGCAAGCGGGCATTCCTGTGCCGCGGCCGAATCCTCGGCAAACAGGCCAAAGCGAATGAACGTGTTGCCCACGTCGACCGTCAATATATATGCGCACCCATTAAGCATCGTCGGCGCTCCTTTCGTCTGCCCAGCAGTATATCGCCTACCTAAACCAGTCATCCCAAAATGACTAGCTTACGGCTATACTGGTGCGCGGTCGCGCGCGAGCTCACGCGGCGGCCCTTGGTAACCCGACTTCCCGCACCGTATCCGTAGCGGCGCTCCCGGGGAAGCGGATATACGCAAAGGAGTTTTATATGAGCAATCCCTCGAACCGCGCTTCGATGCGCGGGCAACTCACGCTGCGCGGCGTCGTCATCGGCGTCCTTGGCTGCGTGATCATCACGGCAAGCTCGGCCTACACCGCCCTCAAGATGGGCGCCCTCCCCTGGCCGATCATTTTCGCTGCCGTCATTTCGCTGTTCTTCCTGAAGCTCATGGGCAACGCCAGCCTCAACGAGGCCAACGTCACCCACACCATCATGTCCGCAGGCGCCATGGTCGCTGGCGGTCTGGCGTTTACCATCCCGGGCGCCTGGATGCTGGGCTATGCCGACCAGATCAGTTGGCTCGACATGTTTATCGTGGCACTCGCCGGCACTATCCTAGGCCTGCTGGCCACGGCACTCATCCACCGTCACTTTATCGTGGACGCCGCGCTTGAGTTCCCCACCGGCAACGCCGCAGCTCAGACCCTGCGCGCGACCGAGGCCGGCGGCAAGACCGGCAAGCAGCTCTTTGGCTCCATGGCCATCGCCGGCATCTACAGCGTGCTGCGCGACGCTCTGGGCATTGTGCCCAGCATGCTGTGCACGCTCAATATCCCCGGCGTGACCTTTGCCATCTACAACTCGCCCATGTTGCTGTCCATCGGCTTTTTGGTGGGCTTCGCCCCCGTCGCGTTCTGGTTTGCCGGCGCGCTGCTGGGCAATTTTGGCATCATCGTCGGCGGCACCGCTGCCGGTCTGTTTGACGTTATGACCGCACAGGGCATCGTCAAGTCCCTGGGTATGGGCCTCATGATGGGCTTTGGCGTCGCCGTCGTCCTCAAGGACATCCTTCCGCAGGTCGCCGGTATCGTCCGCGGCCTCGCCGCCGACAGCTCCACCGACACCGACGAGCAGTCGCTCATCTCGGGCTCCCTTAAACTCGACGCCGGTATCATCGGCCTGGGCGCTGCCGCCATCGCCGTGATCATCGCCATCGTGCTCGACCTTGGCCCCGTTCCGGCCGTCATCGTCACGCTGTTCACCTTTGTCACCACCATCATGAGCGCGCAGAGCTGCGGCCAGACGGGCATCGACCCCATGGAGATCTTCGGCCTCATCGTCATGCTCATCGTTGCCGCCTTCGCGCAGCTCGCTCAGGTCAAGCTGTTCTTTATCGCCGGCATCGTGGCCGTGGCGTGCGGCCTTGCGGGCGACGTCATGAACGACTTCAAGGCCGGCGCCGTGCTGGGCACCAACCCGCGCGCGCAGTGGGTCGGCCAGGCCATTGGCGGCATCGTGGGCGCCCTGGTCGCCGCCGCCGTCATGGTCGCGCTCGTCACCGCCTATGGTCCGGACGCCTTTGGCCCCGACAAGAGTTTTGTGGCCGCACAGGCAAGCGTGGTCGCCACCATGGTCTCGGGCATCCCGAGCGTGCCGTGGTTTGCGGGCGGCTTTATCGCCGGCATCGTCATGTACTGGCTCGGCATTCCGGCCATGATGATCGGCCTGGGCGTGTACCTGCCGTTCTACATGTCGCTCACGGCCTTCCTGGGCTCCTGCGTCAAGCTCGCCTACGACAAGTGGGCAGCCCACCGCGATGCCAACGCCGGTCTTTCGGACGAGGAGAAGACCGCCAAGGATGCCGCCTTCCAGGAGCAGGGCCTGGTTGTCGCCAGCGGCCTGCTCGGTGGCGAGTCCATCGTCGGCGTTATCCTGGCGTTTGTCTCTGTTGGCCTGAGCCTGCTGGGCTAAACCAAACAACAACGCACCCGTGCAGAGCGCGGGGTCGGAGACCATCCGGCCCCGCGCTTTTTGTATCTGCCGAAACCCTCGGCAGTACTTGTATGTGGCGTGTCTTCCTTTGCCTGCTCGCCTAAGTTCCATGTCAAGATGACCGCCCCGCCCGTCACGGTGTAGAGTACATGCTGCGAACGCACCCGCGTTCCTACGGCAATACGAGGTGGACATGGAACTCGATAAACAACAGCTCAAGCGACTGCGCGAGCGCCATCATCGGCGCCATGGCATCCGCCCCGCCCACAGCGAGGCCATGGAGAACGCAAGCCGCTTTCTAAAGCAGGCATTCAACATTCGCGAGGGTCGCGCGCCCTACCACGTGATTCGCAAGCGCTTTGTAAACGGGGCGCGGCTGACCGGCTCTCACCTGTGCATCCTCATCATCGCCATGCTCATCGCGAGCATCGGCCTCGATATCGACTCGGACATTGCCATCGTGGGCGCCATGCTCATCTGTCCGCTCATGGGCTCGGTCCTTGCCATGGCATACGGCATCGCCACGCTCGACCGCGAGATTGCCGTCGAGGCCGTCGCCGGCCTCGTGCTGCAGATGGCTTTTTGTCTGATCACGTCCACGCTGTATTTTAAGCTCTCGCCCCTTGGCACCACCACGGCCGCCATCATCGACAATTCGACACCGACTGTGTGGGACCTTGCCGTCGCACTTGCGGGCGGCTTTGCGGGTGGCCTGGGCAACTCGCGCGACCAGGAACCCGCCACGCTCATCGCCGGCGTGGCCGTGGCGACCGCGCTCATGCCGCCCCTGTGTGCGGCGGGCTATGGCATCGCCATCGCAAGCGGGTCACTGTTTCTCTCGGCGCTTTATGAGTTTGGCATCAACGTGGTCTTTATCGCACTGGCCGCCGAAGCCGTGCTGCTTCTATTGCGCGTGCCGCTCAAGCGCGACCTCAACGGCGACGGCATTGTGACTGCCGAGGAAGATGCCGAGGTCGACGAGCTATCACGCAAGGTGCGCCGCCGCATCATTGTGGGCACGGTAGTCTTTGCCATCCCCTGCATCGTTATGACGGCGGGGTCTATTGGCTCGACGCAGGCCGGCGTGCAGGACGGCTACGGCGTCACCGAAACCACGCGCGAGCTTGCGGCGGTGCTGCCAGGCTTTAAGGACTACACCGTCGCCGTCGAGACCTCGGCTACCGAAGGCGAGGAGGAGGGCATCGTCGAGCGCGAGATTGTCGCCCATGTGACGACAAGCGAGGCGCTCGGGGCACACGACCGCCACGTCGCTCGCAAGCTCATCGACCTCAATGTGCCTGAACTCGATCGCGTGGAATTTGACGTGAAGTGATGCCGGCGCGGGATGAGCGCTCGCACGGACGCAAGTTATGACGAGGCGCAGACGCGATACGGACACGAGCAAATAGAGGGGTTCAGTTCACACCCGTGCCCCGCTCGCTGTTTTATTGCCGTGAATCAACTGTCCAGATCGACATCGCCCGACTCCACCATAAACGCAGGTTTGGTGCTCACCAGATAAAATCGGGTCACTTTGCTATCTCTAAATAGATAGAGCTGGCCCTGCTCGCGTCGGCGCGACATATACGCCACGTGAACCATACCGAATTCTTCGCCGTTTCCCTTCTTTAATATCAGGATGTTGGGGTCATCCGTACGCTTGAACTGCCCGTCTGTGCAGATTCCGTCTTGGTCGACCAGCTGCCATCGACAGCCATCCTCCTCAAGAAAGGCCAGGATTTCCAGACTCGTTTTGTCATCCCGATAGTAACCATCAATGGCAAACCCTTCGGAAGCGCATTCCTGCATATAGGACGTTTCTCGGCTTATAGCAAACAGCCCTGTAGCGCCCAGGAGCACAGCCAGGCAGACCACTGCAATGGTTATCGAAATAGCACGGCGACCCATGTTAGCCCAACCGATAGTTGTTTAACGGAGCGCGAAACATACCTGGAACCTCCGATATCAGGGGGAACGTCGCCAGCAGGCTGGCGACAACTATATGTTTCTGATATCAAACCATATGGCTGCCATTCGCGGAGGGGACATCGGCGAACGGCGTGTTTTCATACTCCATTGGTCAAACCTAAGCGCGGCTCTACAGCTCGTACTTGTACACGCGGTAGATGTACTATTCGGCTTCCATCTCGTAGGTGGTGATGGCCAGACCGTACCGATCGTACTCGGTGAAGGTCTTGGCCTGGCCCGAAGCCACGAGCATACTATTCGAATCGCCAACGCGCTGTGCGCTGCTTACGTAGCCCGAGAACGGCACTGCGATCTGGTCCACAAGCTCGTAGGTGCGCGCGGTCTCGTCCACCGTAAAGATGCGCCCAAACGAATGCGTGCCCTTGCTATAGTCGGTCACCACCGCGGCGCCCAGCTGGCCCCAGTCGAACTTGGGGTAGCTCTTGGCCGCGCCAAAGTTGTTGTCGTACAGCAGCACCTGGTAGCGACCGGTCGTTGCCGTCTTGTCGTTTGGCAGATAGGTCACGCTGTGCTGGCCCGCGTTGAGCGAAAAATCGCCCTGGGCTTGCAGCAGCTTGTCCTCAAAGCCCGAGCCGGCCCATTGCCACTCCTTCCTATTCCGGGGTCCATCTTCTCACTGTTGGCGGCCGAAAATGATCCGTTTTCCTCCGTCCCCGAGATGTCATTTTTTAGTACTTGAAGAAGCCCTCGCCCGAGCTTTCGCCCAGCTTACCTTCGTCGAGCATTTTCTTGAGGACGGATGCCATAGCCTTAAAGTTGTAGGGCATCATCATCTTCTTGAGCAGCGGGCTCACCAGGCCCGGGACCTTCTGATACTGCATGACGATGTTGTAGGCCGTCTGGATACCCACCGTGTCGAATACGCGAAACGGACCCTTGGGAGCGCCGGTGCCGCGCGTCCACGCGAGATCGATGCTCTTGGGGTCGCTCACGCCCGAGACATACAGGTCAAGGCCCGAAAGCAGCCACGGCACCAGCATGGAATTGAGCAGGTAGCCGTTCTTTTCCTTGTTGACGGGCAGGGCAAGCATGCGGATATCGTTAGCGAAGTCGACGAGCTCGTCGAAGTAGCGCTTGTCGGTTTGGCTCTGGGCCATGACCTCGGTCATGTTGTTCTTCCAGATGGAGTTGGCAAAGTGCAGCGACAGGTACTTCTCGGGGCGGCCGGCGTACTTGGCAAAGGTGCTCGGCAGCAGCGTGGAGGAGTTCGTCACGATGACGGTCTTTTGCGGCAGGACCGGGGCGAGCTTCTTGTAGAAGTCGATCTTTGCCTGGGTGTCCTCGGCCATAGACTCGATGACCAGATCGGCGTCGGCCACGGCCTTGGCAAGATCGAGCTCCAGCTTGAGCGTGGAGTAGGCACGCTCAACGGCGGCGAGTGCCGCCTCCTTGTCGAAGGGCTGGCCGCTATCGGCGATACCGGCACACCACTCGCCCGTGCCGTCCGCCATGCCCTCGATAGCAGCGATGTACTCCTCGCGCACATGATCGATCTTGGGCTGGGTGCGGCCGATGCTGCCCTCGCTGCGCAGCCAAATCGTTACATCAAAGCCGCAGTAGGCAGCCTGAAAGGCAATCTGGCTTCCCAACACGCCGCCGCCGGCAACACAAACGGTCTTGTAGCTCATGGGACGGTCCTCTCTTACGTAATTCCATAGATGTGTATTTATTCAACCGTAAGGAGGACGCGCGCTGGGGGTGGGTTCTATAAACGGACGGTAATTTGCGGCGAACGGCAACACCTGTTCATTAACTCTCGATTTTGAGGGCATTTTTTGGCGCTGCTGAACCGCTGTTTTCGGAAGTGCGGGGAAAAATCGGGTTTCGCCGACCAGACCGGCTTATTTTAAAACAAAACCGCAGGTCGCGAGAGTCTAAAAAGGCGGTGCGCTCGGGAGGTTCGCGTTTTTCCCCGCACTTCCGAAATTCGAGTGCATAGAAGGCTGCGACAAAACGATTTACGCAACATATGTCCAGCAAAAACGGGTGGTAGCCGGCACGGCTACCACCCGTTTGTCTCACATCTAGCCCATAGCAGGCCAGTTACTTCTTAATGCCGCGCCCCAGACGCTTGGCGACCGATGCCACGGCCTCCTCGCTGGCAGGTCCGCAGCTCACGCAGCCGTCATGGGCACGCATCTGGCCGGTGACCTCGTCCATCGCGAGCGGCGCAACCTTCTCGAGCTTAAAGCCCTTGCCGGCGCGCATGTTCTCCTTGGCCACACTAATCATGAGCTTAATGCGGTTGAGCTGGTTGACCTCGGACGCGCCGGGGTCGTAGTCCACCGCGACGATATTGCTCTCGGGGTGCTGACGGCGCAGCTCCTTGATCACGGCCTTGCCCACCACGTGGTTAGGCAGGCACGCAAAGGGCTGCGTGCAGATGATGTTGGGCGCACCGTGATCGATCAGGTCGAGCATCTCGGCCGTGAGCAACCAACCCTCGCCCATGTTGTTGCACACCGAAAGCACCGTGCGGGCCTTGTCCGCCATGGTGTCGATGCGCTCGGGCGCCTCAAAGCGCTTGGACTTTTCGAGCATCTCCTCCACCGGCGTACGCATCCAGTCCACGAGCTTAATAAGCGCTTGCATGCCCGCGCGCGTAGTGGCAGAGCTTCCCAGCTCGTCCTTCTGCAGCTCGGCATTGCTCATGGAGTACAGGAAGAAGTCGAGCAGGCCCGGCACCACGGCCTCGCAGCCCTCGCGCTCGATCACATCGACCACATGGTTGTTAGCCGTGGGGTGGAACTTGACCAAGATCTCGCCGACCACGCCCACGCGCGGCTTGGTGCCCTCGCCCACAAGCGGCATGGTGTCGAACGCGTGGATGGCCTCGCGGCACAGCTTGGTGTAGTTGTGACGGTTGAACTTAGGCGCCAGCTTGCGGGCGCGCGCCATGTACTCCTCGTAGAGTGCGTTGGCAGCACCGGGCGTGGCCTCATACGGACGGCAGCGATAGAGCATCTGCATCATCACGTCGCCAAAGAGCACCGCGTAGACTGCCTGCTTAAGCAACGCCGGCGTAATCTTAAAGCCGGGGTTGTCCTCGCCCAGCGCCACGGCCGAAAGCGAGATCACCGGAATCTCGGGGTGGCCGCTCTCGCGCAGGGCCTTGCGGATGAGTGCGATGTAGTTGGTGGCACGGCAGCCGCCGCCGGTTTGGCTGATAACCACGGCCGTCTTGGACAGATCGTACCGACCGCTCTCGATGGCCTCCATAATCTGACCCGTTACCAGGATCGACGGATAGCAAATGTCATTGTTCACATAGCGCAGGCCAGCCTCGACGGCGTCGTGATCGGTTGAGGGCAACAGCTCCAAGTTGTAGCCGGCACCGCGGAACACCTCTTTGACCAGGTCAAAGTGGATCGGCGCCATCTGCGGGCACAGGATGGTATAGCCCTCGTCACGCATCTGCTCGGTAAAGGGCACCTTGGGCCATGCGGTCGAGGCGCTCTCACGCTGCGCCTCGAACGTGTACTTGCGGCTCGCGAACGCGGGGGCATCCTTGGAGGGAGCCACCGGCGCGGCATCGCCCTGCTCGTAGGCCTCGCCCGCGGCCGTGGCCTCGGCCAAGCGCTCGGCCTCCTGGTCCTTGAGCGCCGCCATGAGCGAGCGAATACGGATGCGCGCGGCGCCCAAGTTGGACACCTCGTCGATCTTGAGCACGGTGTAGATCTTGCCGCTGGCCTCAAGGATTTCCTGCACCTGGTCGGTAGTCAGGGCATCGAGACCGCAGCCGAAGGAATTGAGCTGGATCAAATCAAGGTCATTGCGCATCGTCACAAAACGGGCGACGGCGTACAGACGGCTGTGGTACATCCACTGGTCGACGACGCGAATCGGACGCTCGGGCTTCACCAGGTGCGCAAGCGAATCCTCGGTAAAGACCGCAAAGCCAAAGCTCGAGATAAGTTCGGGCAGGGCGTGGTTGATCTCGGGGTCGTTGTGGTAAGGACGGCCGGCGAGTACGATGCCGTGGCCGCCGTGGTCCTCGACCCACTTAAGGGCCTCCTCGCCCATGGTCTGGATGTCCTCGTGAAAACGCGCGTCGGCCTCGTAGGCGGCGTTGACGGCGGCATCGACCTCAGAGCGCGTGATCTTGGGACCGCGCACGCGACCGCGACCGGCCTCAGCATCGGCCACACGGTCGACGGCGAGCACCTGGTATAGACGGCGCTTGAGCTCGGTCTTGTCGTGATAGGGCACAAACGGGTACAGGAACTCGATGTTCTGCTCACGGATCTCGTCGATGTTGAGCGCCAGCGCCGTGGGGTAGCTCATGACGATGGGGCAGTTATAGCAGTTGCCGGCGGTCGGATCCTCCTTGCGCTCCCAGCGCACGCACGGCATCCAGATAAAGTCGACGTCACGGTCGATGAGGTTCATCACGTGGCCGTGGCTCATCTTGGCCGGATAGCACACGCTCTCGGACGGCATGGACTCGATGCCCGCCTGGTAGGTCTTTTTGCTCGACTGGTCGGACAGCTGCACGCTAAAGCCCAGGCGCGTAAAGAACGCATGCCAGAAGGGGTAGTTCTCGTACATGTTGAGTGCGCGCGGGATACCCACGGTGCCGCGCGGGGCCTCGTCGGGGCTCAGGACCTCGCGGTCAAAGAGCAGCTCGTTTTTCTTTTTGAAGAGGTTGGGGGCCTCAGTCTTCTGCTTTTTGTGGCCGGCGCCCTTCTCGCAGCGGTTGCCGGTAATGAAGCGCCTACCGCCGCCAAAGTCGTTGACGGTAAGCTGGCAGTTGTTGGAGCAGCGACCGCAGCGGACATGCTTTTGCGTCACGGTGAGGTGCGCGATGTCCTCGGCCGAGAGGATGGTCGAGGTGCCGTTCGCGCCGGCGCGATCGCGGGCGAGCAAGGCCGCACCGTAGGCGCCCATGCAGCCGGCGATGTCGGGACGCACGGCATGAACGCCGGTGAGCTGCTCAAACGCGCGCAGCGTGGCGTCGGACATAAAGGTGCCGCCCTGAACGATTACCTGGCTGCCGATCTCCTTGGGATCGCGCAGCTTAATAACCTTGAACAGGGCATTCTTGATGACGGAATAGGACAGGCCGGCCGCGATGTCGCCCACCGTGGCGCCTTCCTTTTGCGCCTGCTTGACGCGCGAGTTCATAAAGACCGTGCAGCGGCTGCCCAGGTCGACGGGAGCCTTAGCATGGATGGCGGCATCGGCGAACGCGCGCACGTCCATGTTCATAGACACGGCGAAACTCTCGATAAAGCTGCCGCAGCCCGACGAGCAAGCCTCGTTGAGCATGATGTGCTCGATGACGCCGTCCTTGACGCGCAGACACTTCATGTCCTGGCCGCCAATGTCCAGGATAAACTCGACGCCGGGCAGGAATGCCTTGGCGCCGCGCAGGTGCGCGACGGTCTCGATCTCGCCGGAATCGGCCTTGAGGGCCTCGATGAGCAGTGCCTCGCCGTAGCCCGTGGTGGTCACGTGGCCGATGGTGCAGCCGGCGGGAATGTGGTTGTAGAAATCGGCCATGATGACCTTGGCCGTGCCCAGGATGTCGCCGTTGTTGTTGCCGTACCAGGTGTGCAACAGCTGGCCATCCTCGCCCACGAGCGCGGCCTTCATGGTGGTGGAGCCGGCGTCGATGCCAATGAACACGCGGCCGGTGTAGCCGTCGAGCTTGCCCTTGGGGACGACCTCGGTGTCGTGGCGGGTCTTGAACTCGGCAAAGTCCTCGTCGGTGGCAAAGAGCGGATCCAGACGCTCGACCTCAGCACCCTGTGTGTCACCCAGGGCATCGATGGCCTCGATGAGCTGCGGGAACGTGCTGAGTTTGTTGGACTCGTGCGCCATGGCGGCGCCGCTCGCCACAAACAGGTGAGCGTTTTGGGGCACAATGCGGTGCTCCTCGTCCAGGTTGAGCGTGAGGTAGAAGCGGTGGCGCAGCTCGGAGAGATACTGCAGCGGGCCGCCCAGGAAGGCGACGTTGCCGCGGATGGGACGGCCGCACGCCAGGCCCGAGATGGTCTGGGTCACGACGGCCTGGAAGATGGAAGCGGCGACGTCCTCGGGGCGGGCGCCTTCGTTGAGCAGCGGCTGCACGTCGGTCTTGGCAAAAACGCCGCAACGGCTGGCGATGGGATAGATGGTGGTGGCGTTGGCCGCGAGCTCGTTGAGGCCACTGGCATCGGTGTGCAGCAGGGTTGCCATCTGATCGATGAACGCGCCCGTGCCGCCGGCGCAGGTGCCGTTCATGCGCTGCTCGATGCCGTTGTCGAAGTAGATGATCTTGGCGTCCTCGCCGCCCAGCTCGATGGCGACATCGGTGGCCGGGATAAGGGTCTCGACGGCGCGTTTGCTGGCGATGACCTCCTGGACAAACTCCAGGTCGAGCCACTGGGACAGCAACAGGCCGCCTGAGCCGGTAATGGCGCAGGTCATCTGGGCCGTCGGCAGCACGGTCGCAGCGCCCTCGAACAGGTCGCGGGCGCAGGCGCGGACGTCGGTGTGGTGGCGCTGGTACTTGGCGTAGACGATCTGGTTGTCGTCGTTGAGCACGGCGAGCTTGACGGTGGTGGATCCCACGTCGATGCCCAGGTGCAAGTTGCCACGAGCGTTCTCGGGGTTGAAGATCGCGCCTTCGGGGGCGTGGGCGGCGGCTACGGGCTCAGCGTCGGTGGCGGGCTCGCTTGCGACGGACGTCTCCCCTGCCGCGTTCTTGGCATCGGCAACTGCCTCGGCAACTTTCTCGGCAGCTGCGGTCGCGGCCTTCTGCGCGGCATCCACCACGGCGGGCGCAGCCTCACGCGCGGCAGCGACCATACGGTCCTTAATGCCCTCGACGAGTTTGCTCATTGTCTCTCCTCTTAGTTGTTGGACTCGACGGCTGCGGTGGTGTCGGCCGCGTCCTCGAGCTGCAGGTTCAATAGCTTCATGCCGTATTCCGGCACGTTGATATCGATGGGTTGGCCATACAGGTCACCAGGGCGCACAAAAGCGAGCACCGTCATAATGCGCGCCATGGCCTCGGGCGATTCGGTGAGCCCACGCTCAAACCAGCGCTGAATCATGCCGACCTCGGCGCTCACGACGTAGGTGACGTAGTAGTCAAAAAACGTACCCAGCGCCAGGCCCAAAATGCCCGTCTGCGCACGCGGCACCACGGCCTCGCGGGCGGTGTCGATGATCTTTTTGATGAAGGCCTGGTCGCCGCCCGGACCCAGCAGCGCACCGATTAAGTCGCGGTTGGCCGCAAGATAACGCAGCAGCTCAACCGAACCAGGTGCCGGCTCGAGCTCATCGATGTTGTGATAGAGATCGGGCAGCTGAGCTGCGGTGATGAGCTCAATGCGTTCACGGATCTCGGCCAGCAAGCCGTCCTCGATTTGATTGATAAAGTCAGGGATATCGCGGTAGTGCGAATAGAACGTTCGGCGCGTAAGGCCGGCACGCTCAGTGAGCGACGCGACATTAATGCGCGAAAGGTCGCCGCTTTCGGCAAGCTCGCTGGCAAGTGCCTGGCGAAGGGCACGCTGCGAGCGAAGGGACCGGCGATCGCATTTCTCGAGCTGGGACAAGCGTCCTCCTTGTTACTCAACCTGTACGCTATTGCACAGTGCGAGTATTATTGCACACCGTGTGCATCAACACGTAAAGGCAATATTTTGGATGTGACAAAGGGACAGTCCCTTTGTCACAACCCACCTGGCTTTTGGAGCGGCATTACCGATTGTCCAAAATGTCATTCGTGGGTAGAATAATGTCGACGGCAGCCCAAGTTCTGCAAAGCTGGGCAGCGCCGTTGTTTGCATTAGGGGGTCAACGCCTTAGCGGCGGCGACCCCTTCTGTTGCGCTTCGAACGCTGCTTGAGTGCCTCGGAAAGGCCGACAAGCGCCGTGAAGAACGAGACCAAAGCGGTCAGAAGTCTCACGAAATCAATCAAATCGGTCATGGGCATCACCTCCCATCAGATGGAGGGCGTTGCCCGGCACATGGAACTGCCGCCAACAGTATCAATTCTATCAAAGCGCAGTTAGATATGCGAATGTTTGTTCGTATTTCAGAAGATCGGAGCTCGGGTACGGCGAAGGAACAGTTCCTTTGCCGTACCCGAGCTTGTCGCCGAACTGCCACCTACATTTTTCGAGTTATTCGGCCACGCTGCTAGTTCTGTATAAATGCACCGCCGGGATTATCTGAGGGTTTTTGTCCTTATTTGAGCGCATACATGCCCATTTGCGCACTTACGACACCGAATCAAACACCATTAGAGGTATGAATGTTCCCGAGAGGGCATCTTTAGCCATTTAACGACCTCCGACAGGCCGAATAACTCGAAATTTGTTGGTGGCGAAAGCGAGACAGTCCTATACGCCAAAAGCCGGCATCTCCCATGTGACAGAGGGGCTGTCCCTTTGTCACATTATTCGATGACGGTGCGGGAGTTTTGCTTGTGCATGGTGGCGAGCATGTGTTTGGGGACGGCGTGGACCATGCAGCTGCCGATGGTCGCGCTCGCGGCGGCCTTGGCCGCGTCACTGCCATTCTTGGTGGCATAGCTGTGACGGAAACGCTTGAGCATGGCGATGTCGTTGCCGCCGTCGCCGTAAACCGCGACCTCGTCCTCGGCAATACCGTAGTAACCCGCCAGCCAGGCCACACTCTCGCCCTTGTTGCACGCCACGTCCGTGATCTCGAACATCACCGGATCGAACGGCGCGTTGACCACGCGGTCCGAACGCTCGGCCAAATACGCCTTAAGGTCGCGCTCCAGCTCGGGCGAGGTCACGCGACAGTTGATCTTGCACACATCGTGGCGCAGGATGTCACCGATCGACTGGTCGAAATATTGCTCCTCGTGATACCCGCCACGTGCACGCATGCCACGCATCACGATACGCTTGATAGGGCTGTCCTTTTTAAAGCCCGCCTGATGCATCTCGAACGAGCCGCTCGAGAACATGCCATCGGGCGTGGAGCAATCAAAGCAAATGTCCGGAAACTCCTTGAGCAGTTCCTCGGTGATCTGCGGGTCAATGGTCCAGGTTTTGAGCACCTCGCCATGACTGTCGCGCACGATGGATCCATTGGAGCAGCAGGCGTCAAGCGCCAGGCCCGTAAAGCCATGCTCGCCGATTGGCAACGTCGAGCGCCCGGTCGCGGGAACCACATGCAGGCCAGCCTCGGTC
>WGSL01000021.1 GCA_014871665.1 Collinsella sp.
CTGCCCCCCCCCCCCCCCGACAGGGGGTATGCGGCAAAAGTTAGGCCATAAGCAGGCCGGTCTCCGCGACGTTCTTGTACCAGTACGCGCTCGCCTTGGGGTAGCGCTTCTGGGTCTCAAAGTCGATGTAGAACAGGCCGTAACGCTTGTTATAGCCGTTGGTCCAGGAGAACTGGTCCTGCAGCGACCACACAAAGTAACCGTCGACGTTCACGCCGCCGTCGATTGCCTTGAGGATCCATGCGAGATGCTGACGCATGTAGTCGATGCGAGGGGCGTCGTCGATAAAGCCGTCCTCGAAGTCGTCCTTATAGCCCATGCCGTTCTCGGTGATGTAGATCTTCTTGTAGTTGGGGTAATCGTTCTTAATACGCAGCAGCAGGTCGTAGAGGCCCTCGGGATAGATGATCCAGTCCCAATCGGTGGTGGGTACGCCTTCGCGCACGCATGACTCGCCCACGCCCTTGAGGAACCAGCGCGAGGAACCCTTGTCGCCGGTGCCATTGTGGTTGATGTCGTTTTCGCCCTCGGCGGCACGCAGGAACTGGCACTTGTAGGTATTGACGCCCAGGCAATCGTTGTAGGGGAGCGCGGCGGTCAGCGCGGCGATGTCCTCGTCGCGGACGTCGAGCTCGCCGCCGGCGATATGGGCCAGCTTGGTCGCAGCCTCCATGGTGTCGGCTGCATAGTGGCCGCGGAAGGTGGCGTCGAGTACCCAGCGGTTGTTGATGACGTCGGCCATGCGAGCTGCCTCGCAGTCGGCGGCGCTGCTGGGATCGAGGGGATACTTGGGCTCCAGGTTCTGGACAATGCCGATCTCGCCCTCAAAGCCGCCCTCATGGAAGGCGACGACAGCCTTGGCGTGGGCTACCATCATGTTGTGCATGAGCTGGAAGGCCTTGTCCAGGCGGTACTTCTCGCCGTGCGGCCAGTTGCCGACGATAAAGCTGCCCTCGGCGGTTGCGGGAATCTCGTTAAACGTGAACCAGTGCTTGACCTCGGTGAACTCGGCAAAGCAGAACTTGGCGTACTCGACAAAGGCGTCGATCGTCGTGCGCGTCAGGAAGCCCTCGCCGCCGTTCTGGTAAAAGGCCTCGGGCGTATCGAAGTGATCGAGCGTGACATAGGGGATAACGCCAGCTTTGTTGCAGGTGGCGAAAAGCTCGTGATAGAAGGCAACGCCCTCGGGGTTAATCTCGCCAGTGCCGTTGGGGAAGATGCGGCTCCAAGCGATGGAGACGCGGATACCGTTGATGCCGAAGCGCTGGCACAGGTCGATATCGACCGGATATTTGTTGTAGAAGTCGCTTGCGGGATCGGGGGAGAAGCGACCCTGGGCTGCCAGGAAATCGTCCCAGGGCACTTTGCCCTTGCCGTGCGTACGGGTCTCGCCCTCAACCTGGTAAGCAGCGGTGGCGCCGCCAAACACGAAGCCGTCGGGGAACTGCATGGGGTTGGTCATGAGTCATCCTTTCTGTGGGATACGAATAGGGAGAGGTGCCCGAACTGGGGATCCGGGCGCCAACAGAGGGAGGAACTAGTCGAGGTTCTCGCGGAGCCACTTGATGGCGCCAGCGGGGTCGCGAGTAAGGTCGATATATTCCTTACCGCGCGGAGCGAGCAGCTTAATGCCCAGGCGATCGGTATCGGCCTTCATGTCGTTGTAGTAGCTACGGACCTGCGGGGCAAGCACGATAACGTCGTACTGATCCATGATGGCAGTGTGCTGGCCATAGGCGCCTGCGGAGGAAGCGATATTCTCTCCGGTCTGTGCGGCACCTTCCTTGATGGCGTTGGCGAGCATGGCAGAGGTACCGGCGCCGGCGCACAGGACGAGGACCTTCAGGCCATCGACATCCTTCTTGGAGGATGCATCGGCAGCGGGTTCGGGCTGATCGGCGACAGGCTTGCTGTCGGCGGCAGCGGCGGTCGGCTCGACGGAAGCGGTGGTCTGCTCGACAGCGGGCGCAGAGGTGCTGGCGGCGATGGTGGCAGCACCATCGGACTCGAGACCCAGCTCGGCGGCGCGCTCGGCCTCCTGGTCGCAGAGCAGCTTATCGTATGCCTTCAAGAACGGCAGGTAGATGATGGCGTCCAGCAAGATGATGATCGCGACAAACACCAAGGCGATAAGCTGGAAGTTCGTGGTGATGAAGATGCCGATGGGGGCAGGGGTGGCCCAAGGCACCACGAAGGAGAAGCCGTTCATGCCCACGTTATCGATAAAGAACTTGGCAACACTCACGTTGACGCAGCCGGCGGCAACAAAGGGGATGAGCATGTAGGGGTTAAGGATCATCGGCGCGCCAAAAAGCAGCGGTTCGTTGACAGCAAAGGCAACAGGAACAATCGAGGCCTTACCGACGGCTTTGAGCTGCTTGGACTTCATAAAGAGAATCAGCAGAAGCGGCACGATGAACGTGGCGCCGGTGCCGCCGAACTCACCCACGAGCGACATGTTGAAGGTGAGGGAATGGGCGGGGTGACCACCGGCCAGCAGAACCTGCAGGTTCTCGGCCTGGTTGGCAAGACGGATGGGGTCGATGCCCGGCTGGACGATCGAGGGGCCGTGGACGCCGATGAACCAGAAGAACGCGGTGGCTGCCTGAATAAGGATGAGTCCGGGGTAGGTCTCTGCTGCAGTGAAGAGCGGGGAGAGCAGCTTGATGAGCAGCTCGGAGAACGGAACGCCCATGAGGTTGCGCACGACGACATCGATGATGCCGCAGATGATGACGGCGCCGCCAAAGGGGATGATGTCACGGAAGTTCTGAGCGATGGCGCCCGGGACCTCCTTGGGCAGCTTAATGGTCAGATCGCGAGAGACGCAGAATTTGTAGACCCACACGGTGATGAACGCGGCGATATAGGCCGAGAACAGACCGCGCGTGCCCATGCTGGTGCAGTCGAAGACCGAAAGCTCGGAGCCGTTGAACTTGGTGGTGAACTGCGTAACGGCGAGCAAAAGCATACTGCACTGGGCGGCCACCATGGTGGAGCCGTCGTTGAGCACCTTGCCGGCGGGCATGCGACGGTTCATGGAAGCCGTAAAGTTCTTGGCAGTGGTGCCGGCGACCATGATGCCCATGACGCCCATGGTGAAGTTGTACAGCTTGTTGCACCAGTCGATGAGCGGCTGGGGCAGCGTGATGCCGACTACGCCGGGAAGGGTGGCAATGAGCAGAAAGATCGAAGAGGTGAGGACGATGGGCATGCACCCAAGGAATCCGTCCTTAATAGCCTGGAGGTAGATGTTCCTCGAGATCTTCTCAAAGAACGGCTGATGCTTTTCGAGCATCTTTACGATGGCGTCCATAGAGCTCCTTTGCTACTTGATGCGCGATGCATGTGGATGGAACTGGTCGTCGATGGATGGTCAGGACTGCCCGGAAACCTTCCTGCTTAAGGAAGGCATTGCGAAATGACAACGTTGTCATTTCGCTAATGACAACGTAAGACATTTTTGGAAGAGCAACAAGGATTTACAGGTGAACGGTCGATATTGTCCGATAAACGGCTGATTTGTCAGTCGGGCAGGTAGTGTATGCTAGAACGCAAAAAACAAGCGATGCAAAACCGACTGGAGAAGTAGTGGCAACGATGGACAAGAAAAATATCTCAATGAACGATGTAGCAGTTGCTGCGGGCGTTTCTCTCAAGACGGTTTCGCGTGTGATCAACGAGCCCGATAGCGTGCGAGAGTCGACACGCGATAAGGTTCATTCCGCAATGGAGGCGCTCGGGTTTCGAACCAACTTTGCCGCGCGTTCGCTCAAGTTGGGCCGTTACGGGTGCATCGGCGTGGTGCTGTTCCACTTGTCGGGCGGTGCCGTGGACATGATTGACGGTATCGCAGATGCCGCCGAAGAACGCGGCTTTGCGCTCACGATGATCAAAAAGCGGGCGGGGGAGAAGATGACCCTTGCCGAAGCGGCGCGTAGGATGTCGCAGCTGCCTGTTGATGGCATGATCTTCAACCTGCGTCAGATGGTCGATGACTTTGATACTTTTGAGGCACCGAAAGACCTCCAGACGGTGATTATCACACCGATGGAACATCCTACCTGCTCCACCGTCAGTGACGACCAAGAGGGCGGCGCGCGCATGGCGTGCGAGTACTTCTTGAACCACGGGCATAAAAACGTGTACTTCGTCTCTGGTAAGAAAGAGTCGTTGTCGAGCCAGTGCCGTATGAAAGGTTGGCGTGCGGCACTCGAGGCGCGTGGCATTGAGCCGCCCGAGCCTCTGCAAGGCGATTGGAATGCGGATAGTGGCTATGCCGCGGGCCTTGTGCTTGCCGATAAGCCCGATTGCACGGCGGTCCTCGCTGCTAACGACTGCATGGCAAACGGCGTGATGATGGCTCTACGTGACAAAGGGCTCAGTGTGCCCAATGATGTGTCCGTGATCGGCTTCGACGATGAGCTCTATAAGACGATTCCCAACTCGATTCTGACGTCGGTGAAGTTTCGCCACCGCGAGCTGGGCGTCCGTGCGCTCAACGAGGTCGTCGCGGGTCTGGAAGCTCCGAGCTCCAGAAGCCGTACGCTCGTCTCGAGCGTGTTGGTCGAGCGCTCCAGCGTAAAGGACCTGCGGTCGTAGACGTGCTCGGCCTGTTTGTCTCAATCTGTAACAGCTAGGACCCAAAAACTCGGCTAGATGTTACGGATCGAGATTTTTGGCCCGGCTTATTCCGTTTGTCTCGATCTGTAACAACTAGACGGTCAAAAGTGGTCTACATGTTACAGATTGAGATTTTCGGCTTGGCCTGTGCGTTCATCTCGATCTGTAACAGCTAGGACCGAAAAACTCGGCTAGATGTTACAGATTGAGATGAACAGGAGGACGGGTGCGGTCTAAACAAAATGGCCCGCGCATCACACATCGATGCACGGGCCATTTATTGTCTGCAAGCGGCAGGTGGTGTCAGCGTCTTATGCCTCGAGGTTTTCCTCGATCCAGGCGACGGCACCCTTGGGATCCTTAGTGAGGTCGATGTACTGTTTGCCCTTGGGCGACAGCAGCGTGATGCCCAGGCGGTCGGTGTCGGCCTTCATCTCGTTGTAATAGGTGCGAACCTGCGGAGCCAGGACGATGACGTTGTACTGGTCCATGATGGCGTAGTGGCTGCCGTAGGCACCGGCGTTGGCGGTAATGTCGATGCCCAGCTCGTCGGCGCCTTCCTTAAGCGCGTTGGCGAGCAGTGCAGAGGTGCCGGCGCCAGCGCACAGAACCAGAACCCTCAGATCCTTGCCCTTAAGGGCGGACGGAGCTGCGGAGGCCTCAGTGGCAGAAGCGGTCTCGACAACAGGAGCCTCAACGGCGGGGGCGGCAGCGGTCTTGACGGCCTTGGTCTCCTCGGCCTCTTCTTCGGCCAGGGTCTCGGCCTCCTGCTTGCACAGGACGTTGTCGTAGGCCTTGCAGAACGGGTAGTAGATCAAGAAGTCAACGACCAGCAGGACGACAACCAGGACCAGAGAGATCGGCTGGAAGTTGGTGTCGATGAAGGTGCCGATCGGTCCGGGGAGTGCCCACGGCATGGCATAGATAAAGCCGTTCATGCCCAAAAAGTCGATGAAGAACTTACCAATGAGGACGTTGGCCACGGGGGCAAACAGGAACGGGATCAGGAAGTACGGGTTGAGGATGATGGGCGCGGCGAACAGCAGCGGCTCGTTGACGGCGAACATCACGGGTACGACAGAGGCTTTGCCGACGGCCTTGAGCTGCTTGGAGCGCATAAAGAGCAGGAAGATGATCGGGACAATGAACGTGGCGCCGGTGCCGCCGAGTTCGCCGATGTAGTTACCGAAGTTCTCGGTCAGGGCGAGGGCGGGGTGACCGCCGGCCTGCAGCGTGGCGAGGTTGGTGGTGATGTTGCCAAACAGCGCGGCGTTGAGGGCAGGCTTAACGACCGAGGGGCCGTGGATGCCCATGAACCAGAACAGCGGGATCATGAACCAGATGAGGGCGAGGCCGGCGTAGGAATCGGCAGCGGCGAACAGCGGGCTCACCAGCGTGGAGATGACGTTGGCAAACGGGACGGCCAAGCAGGTGCGGCAGATAACGTCGATGACGGCGACAAACAGGATGGAGAAGCTGAAGGCGAAGATGTCGCGGAAGTTCTGGGCGATGGCGCCGGGGACTTCTTTGGGCAGCTTGATGGTGATGTCTCGCTTAATGCAGAAGGCATAGATGTTGACCGTGGCAAATGCGGCGACAAAGGAGCTCAGCAGGCCCTTGGTGCCCATGTTGTCGGTAAAGAACACCGAGACATCGGCGCCGTCGATCTTGGCACTCGTCTGGGTAACGGCCAAGATGAGCATAGCGCACATGGCGGCGACCATGGTGCTCGTGGCGTTGATGGCCTTGCCGGCAGGCATGCGGCGGTTCTTGGAGCCGGTCAGCGCGCTTGCGGTGGTGCCGGCGACCATGATGCCCACGACGCCCATCGTGAAGTTGTAAACCTTGTTGCAGAAGTTCACGACGTCGACGTTCCACCAGTCGGGCAGCGTAAAGCCGCCGACCGTGGCGACAACGCCCGGCAGGGTCGAAATAAGCAGGAAGACAGAAGAAGACAGGATGATGGGCATTGCTGCCAAAAAGCCGTCTTTAATGGCCTGAAGGTAGATGTTCTTAGAGACCTTGTCGAAGTACGGCTGACCTTTCTCCAAGAACTTAACGATCGATTCCATAGTTCACGCTCCTCTTTGCATGAAATCTTAATGGCATGGACGTTGAAAACCTATATGGTCTCCCGCTTGCTAAAAGCCCGGGTGCAGGCGGGGTCGGTCCCAGGGGGAGAGAGGGGAGCGGCTGGGTTTGTATCGCATAGGGCCGCTCCCTTCTCGGGGGAAAGCGAGGCGATGCGCTACTGCGCGTCCGCCATAGTGTCGGCGAGCTCCTTGTACCAGAGTGCCGACTGCTTGATGTAGCGTTTTTGCGTGTCGAAGTCGATGTAGAACAGGCCGTAGCGCTTGTTATAGCCATTGGCCCACGAGAACTGGTCCTGCAGGCTCCAGATAAAGTAGCCCTGGACGTCGACGCCCTCGGCGCGCGCCTGGAGCACCTTCTCCATGTGCTGGTCGACAAAGTCGATGCGCTCGGGATCGGCGACGATGCCGTTTGCGTCGGGCTCGGGGTCCTTGTGGCCCAGGCCGTTTTCGGTGATATAGATGACGGGGAGGTTGGGATAGGTGGCGCTGATGTGCTTGAGCGTGTCGTAGAGGCCTTGCGGGTAGATGAGCCAATCCCAGTCGGTGGTGGGGATACCCGGCATATCGACCTGCTGCCCGACGCCCTTAAACTTAAAGCACGAGGTGCCCTTGTCTCCGGTGCCGTTAAAGCTGTTGGTGGACTCGCCATCGTAGGCGGCGATAAACGCCGACTGATAGTAGTTGAGGCCGAACATATCGTTGCGGGGCGCCGCCTTGGCGAGCTCCTCCATGTCGCTGTCCTCAACCGTAAGTGTGGCGTTGTTGGCACGCAGAATCTCGTTGATGAGTGAGAGGGTGCGCGCGGAGTAGTGACCCAGGAAGGCGCCGTCCATGATGAAGTCGGTGTAGAAGGCGTTGTACAGGTCGGCGGCGTGCTGGTCGGCGGGCGAGTCGGTGGCAGGATATGCCGGCGTCAGGACGTTGACCATGCCAATGCGTCCGCCCAGGTGCTCGGTCTCGTCAAGATCCTTATACAGGTTGACGGCGCGGGCGTGGGCAACGAGCTCGTTGTGCTGGCTCTGGATGCCGCTCGTCACATCAAAGTGATGGTTGGGCGGGAAGTTGCCTTGGATGTATTGGGAGTGCGAGAGGCTGATGAGCTCGTTGATGGTGAACCAATTCTTGACCTCGCGGAACTCGCGGAAGCAGAACTCGGCATAGCGCACATAGGCGTCGACGGTCTTGCGGTTGAGCCAGTCGCCCTGGTTGAACAGGGCGGCGGGGGAGTCAAAGTGATGCAGGGACACATAGGGCTCGACGCCATACTTTTTGCAGCAGGCGAACAGCTCGTGGTAGTGCTTAACGCCCTCGGCGAGGGGTTCGGCATCGTCGCCGTTGGGGAAGATGCGGGTCCAGGCGATGGACACACGAATGGCGTTGAGTCCATGCTCGGCAGAAAGGCGGATATCCTCCTCGTAGCGGTTGTAGAAATCACTGGCCGGGTCGGGCAAAAAGCGACCCTGGGCGACAAGGTAATCGTCCCACATGGTCTTACCCTTGCCTGCCACCTTCGTGGAACCTTCCGTTTGGTACGCGGCGGTTGCGGCGCCCCAAACAAAGCCCTTCGGCAGCTGCTGTACGCGGTTTAGCAAAGACATATGCATACACCCTCTCGTCTCGCTGTTCGATATTGTGCGTTTGCGCTCAGGAGGCTCCCTGGTTAGCGTTCAGCGGTGAAAAAGCCCGATAAACACTATCTTAAAATGATTAGAACCAAAATGAGCACGTGAACATTTGACAATGAGCACGTTAACATCCGGCTGGGATGTATAGAAACAAAACAACTTCAAACAGCCGCGAACGGTTGTATTTGTTCGGTAAGCGGTTTTGATTGACAGAAGTTTTCATGTTGTGGTATATGGCTCGGGTATCATGAGCACGTTATCAATGTATGTACGATGCGCCATGGGCGCGGGGAATAGTTGGGAAGCAGGTTAGCGTGGAAGGCATGGATCAGCAGACAAGGAATGGTCGTTCGGCGAGCGCGGCAGAGGTTGCGGCGCTCGCTGGCGTGAGCCGCCAGACTGTGTCTCGCGTGGTCAACGGTATGCCCAACGTGACGGAAAAGACGCGCAAGCGTGTGCTGGCCGCCATGGAAGAGCTGGGCTTTCGTCCCAATTTTGCTGGAGCGGCGTTGCGCGGCGGGTCGTATCGTTCTATTGGCCTGTGCATGTACAACATCACACGTGTCGGTAACCTGGCGACGCTCGAGGGTATCATGCAAGCGGCGCGCGAGCACGATTTTGCCGTCACTATGATCGAGATGGGCGGCGACAAGCCCTATGCACTTGCCGATGCCTCGCGCCGCATGGTCGAGCGACCCGTCGACGGCATGATTCTCAACATGAACCGCATGGCTCCCGATTTTGAGGAGTTTGTTCCCCAGCCGGGAGTGCGAACGGTCATCCTGTCCATGTATGCGCATCCGCGCTGCACGACGATCGACTCCGACCAGTATGGTTCGTGCGAGCTGTTGACCAATTATCTGCTGGAACATGGTCACTCGAATATGCGGTTTGTGGCGGGTCCGGAAAACTCGATTTCCTCGCGTTTTCGTGAGGCCGGTTGGCGCGATACGCTGGGTCGTGCTCATGTCGATGCCGCTCCGATGCTGCGTGGCGATTGGAGTGCGGACAGTGGGTACGCCATGGGCGAGCGGATTGCGGCCGAGGTGCTTGCCGGCGGGTCGCAGACGCCGACTGCCGTGCTTGCGGCAAATGACCAGATGGCGCTGGGCGTTATCGCCGCGCTCGAGAACGCGGGCCTGTCCGTGCCCGACGACGTGAGCGTGGTTGGTATCGACGACGCACTCGAGGGACTTGTTCCTCACAATCGGCTGACGACGCTGCGATTTGATTTGCGCGGTGTCGGTAAGCTTGCGTTTGAGGCGGCGATTGGAGAGAGCTCGTCTATCGAGGCGATTCATGTGCCGAGCACGCTGGTCGAACGCTCGACTGTTAGGGACATACGGGGTTAGGTCCTACTCCGTCTGTCTCGATTTGTAACAGGTAGACGGTCAAAAGCGGGCTACGTGTTACAGATTTAGATTCTTCGGAAAGAGCAATCCTGTTCGTCTCAATCTGTAACAGCTAGGACCCAAAAACTCGGCTAGATGTTACAGATTGAGACAAACGGACCCCGAACCGCCCAAAAAGGCCGGGGGCGGCGCGCCGTGTGACGTGCCGCCCCCGGCTGAGAAATGGGGACAGGTTATGTGGGCGGTGCAACTCCGCCAACCGCTCGCCGCAAGCCGCTAGTCCAGACGACGGGTCTGCGCTACGTGCTTGTACCAGTAGGCGCTTGCCTTGGGTGTGCGCTTCTGGGTCCCAAAGTCAACGTAGAAGAAGCCGTAACGCTTGTTGTAGCCATTGGTCCAGGAGAACTGATCCTGCAGGCTCCACAGGAAGTAGCCGCCCACGTTGACGCCCACCTCCATGGCCTTGAGCAACCAGCGCAGGTGCTGCTCGATGTAGTCGATGCGCGGCTGGTCGTCCACAAAGCCGTCTTTGTAGGGGTCCTTGTAGCCCATGCCGTTTTCGGTAATGAAGATCTGCTTGTAGTTGGGGTAGCGCTGCTTAATGTAGACGAGCAGATCGAACAGACCCTCGGGATAGATGATCCAGTCCCAGTCGGTGGTGGGGATGCCAGGCTTGTTCACATGCTCGCCAATACCCTTAACGCGCCAGCGGCCGGTGCCCTTCTCGCCCGTACCGTTGTGGTGCAGGTCGTTCTCGCCGTCGTAAGCCTTCAAGAAGCGGCACTGGTAGTTGTTAACGCCCAGGTAGTCGTTGTAGAGCGCGGCCTCGCGCATGATTTCCAGATCCTCGTCCAGGATCTCGATGGTGCCGCCCGAGACGGCAGCCAGGCGGTTGGCGCACTCGAGGGTGTCGGGGGCATAGTCGCCGCGGAAGGTGGCGTCGAGCAGAAACTGGTTCTGCAGCACGTGCTCGTTGTTGGCGGCCTTGATGTCGGCGGGGTCGTTCTCGTTGAGCGGATACTTAAACTCCAGCGACTGAATGACGCCGATCTTGCCCTTAAAGCCACCGTTGTGGAAGGCCAGTACTGCCTTGGCGTGGGCGAGCATCATGTTGTGCTCGCACTGGAAGGCCTCGGCCAGATGCGCCTTAACACCACCGGGGAAGGTGCCCTCGATGTAGGTGTTGGAGGCGTCGGCCCAGATCTCGTTAAAGGTGAACCAGTAGGTCACCTGGTCGGCGTACTCCTTAAAGCAGAAGGTGGCAAAGTCCACAAAGGCATCGATGGTCTCGCGGTTGAGGAAGTCGCCCTTCTCAAAGAGGGAAAGCGGCGTGTCAAAGTGATGCAGCGTGACAAACGGCTCAACATGGTGCTTATGGCACTCGGCGAAGAGATCGTGGTAGAACTGGACGCCCTCGGGGTTGATTTCGCCGGTGCCGTTGGGGAAGATGCGGCTCCAGGCGATGGAGAGGCGAATGCCGTTGATGCCAAACTCCTCGCACAGCTCCAAATCGACGGGGTACTGGTTGTAGAAGTCCGAAGCGGGATCGGGGGAGAAGCGTCCCTGGGCCTCCAGGAAGTCGTCCCAGGCAACCTTGCCCTTACCGTGGGTGCGGGTCTCGCCCTCTACCTGGTAGGCAGCGGTGGCGCCGCCAAAGACAAAGTCCTCGGGAAACTGCGCAGGCGGGTTGGTGACGCTAGCGGGGTTAACGGACATGATGATCCAATCGTCTAAATCGGAGGGCCTGCCGGTCTTGGATGGTCGGCTGGCCCTAAGCGTTACTTACTTCGAAAGTTGCTCGCTTACGAAGGCGAGAGACTTATCGCCGTTCTGGGAGAGCTCGATGTACTGCTTGCCACGGCAGGCGACGCACTTGTTGCCCACGCGCTCGCAGTCCTTCTGCAGGTCGGCCAGGTAGCTGGCAGCCTGCGGGGCCAGGACGACCAAATCAAAGTCGGGGAGCATGTCCACGTGGTTGCCATAGGCCTCGGCAGCGGTTTCAAGATCGATGCCGCGCTCCTTGGCGGCCTTGGCCAGCGCGTTGGCGAGCAGGCCCGAGGTACCGCCACCCTGGCAGAGCACGAGCACGCGCTTGCCGTTGAGGTCGCTGGTGGCCGTGGCCTCGGTGGCGGCGGGAGCGACGTCGGACTTCACGGCCTCGGCAGCAGCACCGGCGGCAACGCTCTTGGCGTCAGCCTTGCCCTGGAAGGCATCGTTAAGCTTGGCGGCCTTCTCGGCGTTCTTGGCGGCGAGCTCCTCCTGGGAGATCTCGGCCTCCTCGGCGCACTTCTGGGCGTCATAGGCGCGGAAGAACGGGTAGTACAGAACGAAATCGACGACCAGGATAAGGGCGAGCATCACAAAGGCGAGCGGCTGGAAGCCCAGGCCCATGATGGTACCGATGGGGCCGGGGACGGTCCAAGGCAGGGTGTACATAAAGCCGTTCATGCCCAAGAAGTCGATAAAGATCTTGAGGATCCAGATGTTGGCGATCGGGGCAAAGACAAACGGGACAAAGAAGACGGGGTTGAGCACGATGGGTGCGGCGAACAGCAGCGGCTCGTTGACGGCAAAGCACACGGGGACGATAGCGGCCTTACCGACGGCGCGCATCTCCTGGGACTTGGCCAGGAAGCAGAACATAAAGACCAGGACGAGCGTGGCGCCGGTGCCGCCCATGCAGACGACGAAGTACTGGGCACCCTGGGTCAGGACAGCGGAAGCGTGCTGGCCAGCCTGGAATGCGGCCAGGTTGTCGGTCATGTTGGCAACGAGAGCGGCGGCGATGGCGGGCTCGACGATCGAGGGGCCGTGGACGCCCACGAACCAGAACAGGCTCATGGCGCCGTAGATCACAGCGAGGCCGATGTAGCCATCGGCAGCGGTGAACAGGGGCTGGAACACCTGGATGACACCCTGGGCAAAGCAGAAGCCAAAAGCAGCGCGGAAGACGATGTCAAAAACCCAAAAGACGGTGATGCAGACGGAGAAGGGGATGATGTCCTTAAAGGTCTGCGAGATGTTGGGCGGAACCTGCTCGGGCATCTTGACGGTGATGTTGCGCTTAATGAAGAACTTGTAGATGATGCCGGTCACAAACGCAGCGATGAAAGCGGTCAGCAGGCCCTTGGAACCAAGGTAGGTGGTGTTGAAACCGCTGGCAGCGTCCGTGGCGATGGTGTCGCTCGAAAGGAGCAAGAAGCCGATGATGGCCGCGCACATGCACGAGATGAAGTTGATCTGGTTGTTCTTGGGCAGATCGCGGTTCTGAGCGTCGGCGAAGTGCTTGGCCGTGGTGGCGGCGCAGGCGATGGCCAGGATGCCCATGGAGTAGTTGTAGCACTTCCACAGGGCGTTGTTGATGTCATCGGGCCAGTAGAAACCCCAGATGTTGGGGACCGAGGCTACCAGGCAGAAGATGGACGAGAAGATGATGATGGGGATGACGGAGATAAAGCCGTCGCGGATCGCCTTGAGGTACTTGTTGCGGGCGATCGCGTTGAAAAAGGGCTGGCCCTTTTCGATGATGGCGATGAGTTGCTCCATGCAATGCTCCTAAGAGTCGGTGGGTTAGCAACGATGGTAGCTTTTGGCGTTCGGTTGCCAAAATGTTGACGTTGCCATTTTGCGACACAAAAAAAGACGCGAACCGGTGGTTCCTGTGCCTGCGAACCGTCGATTCCTTATGCGTAAACGTTTGAGCCGCCCGGTGGCTCTGTATTTGCGCAATGGCAACGTTAACATTTGGTCGACAAAAGCCGTTCGGGGAAGCAAAAATGTCGGTGAACGGTAGGTTTTGGGTGGTGAGCGTATGGTGGGGGAGGCGTTGGATATACTTGAAGGCGTTAAAAATGACTGCGCAAGGTGCCACCAATGGCATCGTTGACATAGAAAGATCGACCTATGGCCGCTGTTAAAAAATCGGTATCCGTCAAAGACGTAGCGCGCCTCGCGGGCGTCTCGGAGCAGACGGTCTCGCGCACCGTGCACGATTCGCCCAGCGTGCGCCCCGAGACCAAGGAACGCGTGCGTGCCGCCATGCGCGAGCTGGGGTATCGCCCCAATTTTGCCGGTCGATCGCTGCGCCGCGGCAAGTTTAAGACCGTCGGCGTCGCCATGTTCAACATTACCGGCACCGGCAATCTCGACCGTATGGAGGGCTTTGCCGCAGCGGCCGACAAACATGGCTATGCCATCACCCTCACTAAAGCAGACGGGCATCCGTATACCCTCGAGAGCGCATCGTCGCGCATGAGCGCACTGCCGGTGGATGGCATGGTTGTGATTATGAACCGCATGCCGGCGGACTTTGGAACCTTCGAGCCGCTGCCCGGCATGCAGACGGTGCTCGTTACGATGTTGGAGCACCCGCTCTGTTCAACGGTCGATAACGACCAGTTCGATTGCTCGCGCCAGGTGGTCGAGTACTTGCTGGGGCGGGGGCACAAAACCGTGCACTTTATCTCGTGCCCCGAGCGCTCGCTTTCGGGCATGCGGCGCGAGGAAGGCTGGCGCGAGACATTGCGTGCGCATGGCATTGAGCCACCGCGACTTATCCGTGGCGATTGGACGGCGCAGAGCGGATATGCCGCAGGTCAGGCCCTGGCGGATGATCCGACCTGTACTGCCATCTATGCCTCCAACGATGCCATGGCCTATGGCTGCATCCGTGGGCTCGAGTCGCGCGGGAAGTGCGTGCCCCAGGACGTGAGCGTGGTGGGTGTTGACGATAGCCTGGGCGATATCGTGCCCGATTGTCGCCTGACCACGGTGCGCTTTGACAACAAGCGCGTCGGCATGTGGGCGGTCGACAAGATTGCCGGCGCCGAGGGCGTTGCACCCGGTGTGGAGCACATGCTGTTTCCGGGCGTGCTCGTCGAGGGCGATACGGTGCGCGATGTACGCTAGCGCGCAGGTCTGTTTGGGTTGCCGCTAATTGTGTTCGATATTGTTCAGATTGGTTCAAAAACCGTTCACGGGCGAAAAGCGACCGTTCATAGCTCGAAATCACGTTTTGAGCTGTTCTTTTTTGTTTGAATGTTATTGTTTCTGTCATACACAACGCAGCGCGTATGCCCGGACGCGATGCTCTCCATTGGTTCATATGTGAAAGGAACGCAATATGGCAACCAAAGAAGAAATCTCGATGGTTGGATTCGAGATCGTCGCATACGCAGGTGACGCCCAGACCGATCTGCTTGCAGCGCTCGATGCTGCTCGCGAGGGTGACTTTGAGAAGGCCGAACAGCTGCACAAGGATGCCAGCGATGCGCTCATCGGTGCCCACGACACGCAGACCAAACTGCTTTCGCAGGAGGCCGGCGGTGGCGAGATGGAAATGACCTTCATCATGGCTCACGCTCAGGACACCCTCATGACCACTATGATCCTGGAGAAGCAGACCCGCTTTACCATCGATGCCTACAAGCGCATCGCCGAGCTCGAGGCCAAGCTCGCCTAACGAGCCCTCACAACCAAGTCCCCTTCCAAAAGACCTGCCGCTACCCGCGGCAGGGCTTTTTCTGTCCTCCTCCAAGTTGCGGTGAAATGGGGACTGAATAGGGGCCGGCGGGCGCAAAACAATCCCTATTCCACCGCAACTCATCCCGAGACAGTCATTGGGGACGTTCTTAAACGACTAGTCATTGGGGACAGTCTTGGAGCTTCTGCACGCCCTCCCGTTCGGTTTTTCGATGGGTGGGTATACTTCCATCCGCAATACAGACCGGACTGAGGAGGTATCCAAATGCCGGATAACGGGTCAATACAAAAAAGAGACGCGCACGAGATGGCTCATGGACGTCCTGTCCAGATAACCGAGCACACGACGGTAACCGAGCTGCAGCCCAGTCTGTCCGATGTCGTGTGCGCAAACAAAAAACTGCAGATTGGCTTTATCGTTGCGCTCGTGGTACTGGCGCTGCTGTCGGGCTTTGTGGCTCGTCCGCATTTCGCCGATACCAAAACTTGGGACTCCACCATCGAGGTCATCGATCAAAAGAAGGGCAATGTTTTGGCGCTCACGACCTCGTGCGTCGCCCTATCTGCGGGTATCACTGCACTGCCGGGTGATACGGGAACGCCGGTTGCCGAGCAGCTCGCACAGCTTTCGGGTAACTTGGGCATCGTGCTTGCCGTGCTCTACCTCGAGAAATACCTGCTGACCATTTTGTGGTCGGTTGGTCTGGGCATCCTGATTCCGTTTGCGCTGGTGCTCTTTGCAGTGTCGCTTGGCATTCACGGACGCTGGAGTACGAGCACGGTCATTCGCCGCGTGGCAACGCGTGTGCTGGTGGTCGCCATAATTGGCATGGCGTTGGTGCCTGCAAGCGTTTGGGTGTCGCAGAAGGTCGACGAAACGTATCGCGTTAGCATCGAGCAAGCCGAGCAAAAGGCGGCTGACGCTGCGGGTGCGGCAGATAGCGACAGCTCCAAAGCAAGCAAGAAAAAGACCGAGTCCACAGAGTCCAAGAATGTGCTTGAGCAGCTTGCCGACGGCGCCTCGGGTCTCGTCACATCGGTGACCAGCGGTGCCAAGCAGATGACCAATGAAATTGTGCAGCAGGTGACCGACCTTATCGAAGGCGTCATCGTGATGATCGTGACCTCGTGCGTGATTCCATTGCTGGTGCTCGCGGCGTTTTTGTGGCTGGGACACACGCTGTTGGGGATTGATATCTCCGGTCCCGCGAACTATTTGACGGGCCGCTTTCTGAGCGCTCCGTCCAAGCACGCCAAGAAGAGCGTACGGTCTGAGTAACTAAAACAGCTGTATATACCGGGATATACCGCCGAAGGGCGGCCGAGATGCGTTCTCGGCCGCCCTTTTTGTTTGATGAATACGTGGCAGGCTAGGTTTTTCCCGATTCCAAACGGTCAGCAATCATCCGTAAACGGTATTTGTTCAAAAAAGAACAAAGACAAACAAAAAATTGTTGCAGTCGGTGTTCGAATGTGTTCAAATAAACATGAACAGTGAAGAACCGCACATTCAGATGCCCGGACCTGAACGCGATTCAACACTTCCAAACAGAAACTACGCACCTGCGTATCTCTCAAGGAGGATGTCATGAGGGTTGTAATCGCTTCCGATGCCGACGGTATGTCGATGAAGGAGTCCATCAAGGAGATGCTCATCGCCGACGGTCACGAGGTCGTCGACTATTCTGAGACCCCTGCCGCGGACTTTGTCGATTCCGCGACCGCCGTTGCCAAGGACCTGCTGGAGCACAAGGATTCCCAGGGCTTCGCATTCGATAAGTACGGCGTCGGCTCCTATATGGCCGCCGTCAAGATTAAGGGCATGGTCGTCGCCAACATTTCCGACGAGCGTTCCGCTTACATGACCCGCGAGCACAACGGCTCGCGCATGGTCACCATGGGCCCGGGCGTTGTGGGCACCGAGGTCGCCAAGAAGATCGCCCGCGAGTTCCTGCGCGCCCAGTACGCCGGCGGCCGTCACCAGATCCGTGTCGACATGCTCAACAAGATGGCCTAACGAGAGCCACCGAGAACTCGAACTTCTACCTCAACTTGTGAATTCAGACGAAAGGACGTTCTGATGAAGAAGACCATCGCAATCGGTTGCGACCATATCGTTACGGACGAGAAGATCTATCTGGCCGACCGCCTGGAGCAGGCTGGCTACAAGGTGCTCGACTGCGGCACCTACAGCCACACCCGTACGCACTATCCCATCTACGGTAAGGCCGTGGGCGAGGCTGTTGCCAGCGGCAAGGCCGACTTTGGCGTGGCCCTGTGCGGCACCGGCATTGGCATCACCAACGCCGTCAACAAGGTTCCCGGCGCCCGCTGTGCCCTGGTTCGCGACATGACCTCTGCCCTGTATGCCCGTCGCGAGCTCAACGCCAACATCGTGGGCTTTGGCGGCAAGATCACCGGCGAGTTCCTGATGGCCGATATCATGCTTGCCTTCCTGGAGGAGCCCTACGAGAAGACCCCCGAGCACGATGCCCTGATCGCCAAGATCGATGCCTGCAATAAGGCCGACGCCGAGGCTCAGGCTGACCCGCACTTCTTTGACGAGTTCCTCGAGAAGTGGGACCGCGGCGAGTACCACGACTAAGGAGGTTACGCGGTTTTGACAAACCGCGTAACGGGTCGACACTGCGAAGCCATCTGGCGGGCAATCTGCCGTTCAGCTTCGACGGCATGACCAGAAGGTCAATGCCGCCTCGCTTCACGGCACCTTGCCTCACCAGCTGGCTTCTCGCTGACGTTGAGCTGATCCGTGGGGTCGCCTCTGTTGTTGCGAAGCTTTCCGGTTCGGTAAGCTGCTCCGATAACACGTTTGCTTGCTTGGCTTGAGTGCTTCGTTTTGGCGGTACCCGGCATTCTGCAGCTTTTCAATTGACGGCTCGCGTTTCTGTGAGGGGGCGCGGGCCGGTTTTCTATCAGCCCTATTGACTTGGCGGGCTGTCGTAAGAAAGGGAAGGCTCCTGTGGAGTTTGTTCTTGATAACGGTTCTATCCGCGTAGCACTGAGCACGGCGGGCGGGTCGTTCACTTCTATTGCGGCCAACGGCCGTGAGTACCTGTGGCAGGGTGACCCGGCGGTCTGGTCGGGCCAGGCACCCATTTGTTTCCCGATCTGCGGCGGCCTTCGTGACGGTCGCGCAATGACCATGGGCGGCCGCGAGGTCAAGCTCGCCCGCCACGGCTTTGCTCGCAAACAGGAGTGGAAGCTCGAGGAGCAGGCCGACAACATGGTCGCGCTGAGCCTAAGCTCTGCCGACCATGCCGAGTTGCTCGAGCAGTACCCGTATCCGTTTAAGATCGTTGCTCGTTACACGATCGATGCGGAGAAGGTGGCCGTGTCGTACGAGGTGACCAATGAGGGCACCGAGGACATGCCGTTCTTTGTGGGCGGTCACCCTGGCTTTAAGTGCCCGCTTGACGAGGGCGAGTCCTATGACGACTACGAGCTTCGTTTCGATCAGCGCGAGGCCGCCGAGCTCTGTACTGCCGTTCCCGCGACGGGCCTGATTGATGTTGAGCATCGCAGCAAGAACCCGATGGTTGGCCATGACCTGCCGCTGACCCACGAACTCTTTGACTTCGCGGAGACCATCTTTGACGTGCTCGAGAGCCGCGTGGTTACGTTGACCAAGAAAACCGAGGACAAGGGCGTGCGCCTGACGTTCCCCGATATGCCGTACCTGATTGTGTGGAGCAAGCCCGAGGGCGACTTTGTGGCCGTGGAACCGTGGGGCGGCCTGTCCACCTGCTCCGACGAGGACGATAATCTGGAGCACAAGCGCGGCTGCCTGGTGGCCAAGCCGGGGGAGACCGTCACCCGCGGCTTTGAGATCGAGATCCTTTAACGAGCTATCGTATGTTTGGGGTCGCGCGTGTCGTGCCCCGGAAACAGGAGTTCAATATGATTCTGACCGTTACCATGAACCCGTCGATTGATACGCGCTATCAGCTCGACAAGCTGATCATCGACGATGTTAACCGTGTGACACCCGAAAAGACCGCTGGCGGCAAGGGCCTCAACGTGAGTCGCGTGCTGCTGCAGCTGGGTGACGACGTGCTCGCGACCGGCCTGCTCGGCGGCCACATGGGTGCCTATATGGCCGAGCTTATGGATGCCGACGGCGTCAAGAACGACTTTGTGCCCATCGCCGGTGAGACGCGCATTTGCTTGAATATTCTGCACGAGGGCAATCAGACCGAGCTGCTGGAGAGCGGCCCGCAGATCGCCCCGGCCGAGCTCGAGGCCTTTACGGCCAAGTTCGCCGAGCTTGCAGCGAAGGCGGACGTTGTGACGCTTTCGGGCTCGCTGCCGCGTGGCGTCGATGCCGGCTACTATGCCGAGCTCGTCAAGATCGCCGAGGAGGCGGGCGCCAAGGTGCTGCTCGACACCTCGGGTGCATCGCTGGAGGCCGCGCTGGAGTTCGACGCTAAGCCTGAGCTCGTAAAGCCCAACCTGACCGAGATTAACGGCCTGCTGGGTACGTCCTTTACGACCGATGATGTCGATGCCCTGCGCGAGGCGCTTGCCGCCGATGACCGTTTTGCCGGTATCCCCTGGGTTGTCGTTTCGATGGGCGCTGCCGGTTCGGTGGGCTTCCATGAGGGCCGTGCGTTCCGTGCCAAGACGCCCGCGATTGCGGCTGTGAACGCGACGGGTTCCGGCGACTCGACCATCGCCGGCTTTGCACATGCCATTGCTGCTGGTGCCGACGACGTCACGGTGCTCAAGACCGCCAATACCTGCGGCAAGCTCAACGCCATGGATCCCAAGACCGGCCACCTGGTCATGGACCGCTGGGACGAGATCTACAACAACGTTGAAGTAACGGAGCTTTAGAGTTACGGCGTCGAGTTACGGCGTTTTACCAAACGCCGTAACCTACCGACGCTGCGCGGGCCGCATTTGGACAATCTGACGTTCAACTTCAAGGGCGCGACCAGAAGGTCAGCGCCCTTTCGTTTCACGTCACCTTGTCTCAAATGCGGCCCGCTCGCTGTCGTTTCCAAGACATCGGCGTTGCCTTGCTTCGGGAATGTGGCAGATAGGGACGTTCCTTTTCTGCCGGCAGTTTGGGACACTCCTTACGGGACACCCCCTCCACAGCGCCTATGCCAGCTTGTCGATTTGCCCAATCTCCCAGAGCGGAATGTTGACGAGCGTGCCCTCGTCTCTATATGCCGCTAACGATGTTCTCACGCAGCGCTCGAGCTTGAACTTCTCGCAGGCAATCCTCAGGCTCTTTGCTTTGAGATTCTCTGCCGCCTTGACCTCGAGCGGAAGCACGGTCCCCGCATGGTCGATGGCAAAGTCAGTCTCTGCATTGCCGGAGGAGGATGACCAATACGCGGGAGTTTTGCCTTGGAGCAAAAGCTCCTGTGCGACGTATTGCTCGGTCAGCGAGCCTTTGAACTCCGTAAAAACAGCGGGCCCGTTCAGAACAATGGCTGGCGTGAGGCCGGAGAGTGCTCCGAGGATGCCGATGTCGATGCAGAACAGCTTGAAGCCCGAGAGGTCCTCGTAGCTTGTGAGCGGTGCTCTTAGGGCGGAAACACGTGGTACCTTATGAACGATTCCATAGTCCATGAGCCACTGGAGGCTTTCCTCAAAATCGCGTGCGCGCGCCCCGGGACGAAGCGCGCCGTAGACGAACTTCTTGTTTTCCTTTGCGAGCTGGCCGGGAAGGGATTTCCAAACCAGCCTCATGCGCTCGACGATGCGGGCTGGCGCATGCTTGCCAAAATCGGATTCATAAGCTTCGATGATTTGCTGCTGAAGCCTGTGGGCCTCGATGAAATCGTGGGAGGCGGCGAAAGCGGAGACAACTTCTGGCATGCCACCGACAACGAGGTATTCCTTGAGTAGGCGCTCGAGCTTTTCGGAAACGTTTGCCAGCAGGTCCATGCCTGCGGTAAGGATGGCATCTGCGAGCGGATCGCCATCGACGGCACGAACGAACTCGACAAACCCCATGGGGCGCATGGTGAGCTGGTCGATCTTGCCGACGGGGAACGACTCGTTTTCGCGTCGGAGCGCGAGCCCCATATAGGAGCCGGCTGCCACGATATGGTATTCCGGCGCCAGCTCGTTGAAGTATTTGAGCGAGGTGATGCCACGCGGCGCCTCCTGGATTTCGTCGAAGATGATGAGCGTGTCTGTCGGCGTTATGGTCTGGCCGCGCAGGAGCTCTATCTGGGAGATGATGCGTTTGGGGTCAAGGCTTCCGTCGAACAGCGAACGTGCGCCCGGTTCGAGCATAAAGTCAAAACGGATGACGTTTTGATACTGCTGGCCTGCGAATTCGTTGAGAAGCCAGGTTTTTCCCGTCTGGCGGGCCCCCTTAAGCAGGAGGGGCTTGCGGTTTGCCCTAGATTTCCAAGCGATGAGTTCGTCCATTAGCTGTCGCTGCATACTGCCCCCTAACGATCATGGTCAGTATAAAACCGTTTTGGTCTTTCCATCGAAAAATGTGGGAGTAAATCACGTTTTTCCATCGAATAATGTGTGAGGCAACCACGTTTTTCCATCGAATAATGTGGGGGTTTAGGTCGGCACCTGGGGACGTTCCTTCTCTGCCGGCAGTTTGGAACACTCCTTGTTTTGGTGCAAATTAGCTACCCTTGCATCAGAAAACGGCGCCCGTCGGCGATGTTGCCGGCGGGCGCCGTGGTCGTGTTGGCGCTATCTATTGCGGGCGTGCGTTCGAGCTCGCGTGCTACAGCGAGTCGATGAAGCGCTGTTGGGCGGCGCGACCCGCCTCGTCCCATTTAAAGACGCCGGCGTTGTCGAGCACGTGGCCAAACACCACGCCGACCTCCTCGTGCAGGATATCGATGGCGTTGTCTGCCGTAAGCTCGTCGGCGCGGCGGGCAAAGACGTCTTCGGCCCATGCGGCGTGGTTGCGGCATAGATCATCGCCCTCGAGCGCGCTAGCAAGGTCGTAGCTGGCATCGGCCTTGGCCGCCAGCAAGTGCTCGCGGACAGCGCCGAGCTCGGGAACCAAGCGCGGCGGCAAAATGGCCAGGCCCATGACCTCGATCAGGCCGATGTTCTCCTTCTTGATGTGGTGGTACTCGGCATGCGGGTGGAATACGCCCAGCGGATGCTCGTCGGTCGTGATGTTGCAGCGAAGCGCCAGGTAGGCCTCGTAAATCTCGCCGCCGGCATTGCCGCGGGAGTCGACGCGGCGGATGACGGGCGTCACGGTGTTGTGCGCCACGCCGTCGGCTGTGTGCGCGATGACGCCCACCGACTCATCGGTCCACTCGCGCCAGGCGAGGATGATCTTCTCGGCGGCGTCGAGCAGCTGGGCGCGGTCGTGCGAGCGCAGTCGCAGCACCGAAAGCGGCCACTGCAACACGGTACCGCTGACCTGGTCAAAGCCGGGCACGCTAAACTGCGAGACCTCGGCGGCATGCATCATGGGGAACTCGTGCGCGCCGCCCTGGAAGTGGTCGTGCGACAGAATCGAGCCGCCCACGATGGGCAGGTCGGCGTTGGAGCCAATAAAGTAATGCGGGAACAGGTCCACAAAGTCGAGCAGGCAGGTCAGACCCTTGCGGTCGACGTGCATCGGACGATGCTCGGAGCTCATGGCAATGCAGTGCTCGTTAAAGTACGCGTACGGGCTGTACTGGAAGCCCCAGCGCTCGCCGTCGAGCTGGATGGGGATGACGCGCAGATTCTGGCGGGCGGGGTGAGCGCCGCCGTCGGCTGCGGCGGAGCGTCCGGGGTAGCCCTCGTTCTCGATGCAGAGCTGGCAGGCGGGATACTTCTCGCCCAAGTTCTTGGCTGCACCTGCCGCGGCGATATCGTGCGGGTCCTTCTCAGGCTTGGACAGGTTGATGGTGATCTCAAGATCGCCCCAGTTGGTGGGGGTGCTCCATTTGATGTTGCGCGCGATGGCGGCACGGCGCACGTAGCCGGCGTCGCAGCACAGGCCGTAGAACCAGTCGGTCGCGGCGCGGGGCTCGTTGACGCCCATGCGGCCGTTGAACTCCTCGTTTACAACCGAAGGCCTCGGCATGAGCGCGCCCATGATGCGCATGGCGAGGCGATCGCGGCCCGATGCCGTGTCCTCGGCAGCACCGTTGGCAACGGCAGCTTCGGAAAGCGCGGCAAGCGTGCCTTCAAGGTCAAAGTCGGGTGGGGTATCGGGGTGCAAGAGCGAGAGTTTCTCGACCTGGAGCGCCCAGGCCATGTCGAGCGCCGGGCCCGTGGCGCCGATGCACTCCAAAATGGTGTTGTATGCCCAGATGCGATCGTCCTGGCCGATCATCGATCGGTGGATAGCGTACTCGATCAGGTTCTGCGCGGCCTCGCGCACGTCAGTCATTACAGCCATGCCGCGTAAGCCCCCTTGTCAGAGATGGCGTAGTGACGGGCAGAGCCTTCGCCCAGCCAGCCGTTCATCTTGGCGATGAAGGTGTCGACCAGGTCGAGCGGCACGAAGGCCTGGATGGTGCCACCAAAGCCGCCACCGTGGATACGGACGGCGCCGCGGCCGTCGAGCACGTGCTCGGCCAGCGCCAGGGCATACATGGAAGGCTGCTCGGAGCCCAGCTTGGCAACGACATTCTGCAGGTACATGGCAGAGCTGGCGCCGGACTCGCGCGTCAGGACCAGGAACTGATCGATGTCGCCGGCGTTCAGGGCCGCCCAGCGCTTATCGACCAGGCCGTTCTCGTACCAGTAGTGAACGGCGCGCAGGCAGGCACGGTCGCCCAGTTTGGCACGCAGCTCGGGGAGCTTGGCGTCAAAATCGGCAACATCGACCTCGCACAGGCGTGCCTTGCCAAACTCGGCGGCGACGTCCTGCATCTCGCGCGGAACGGCGGCGTAGTCGTCGGTAGCTGCCACATGGTCGGCACCGACCTTAACGAGCACGAGCGCATAGCCGTGATCCTCAAAGTTGAGTTTGAGCTTCTGGGTCTTGGGCTGGGCCTGATCCTCAAAGTCCATGTAGGCGAGTCCGCCCAAGCAAACGGCGGCCTGGTCCATCAGACCGCAGGGCTTGCCGTAGTAGTTGTTCTCGGTGCGCTGGCTCATCTGGGCGAGCGTGACGGGCTCAATGGCGGGCGCGCCCCAGAGCGTCTCCATGGCACGACCGTACGCGGCTTCGACGGCGGCAGAGCTGGAAAGGCCGCCGCCCGAGGGGACGGAGCAGGTAAAGGCAAAGTCGAAGCCTTTGGGCTCAACGCCAAGGGCTGCGACCTCGTGGGCCATACCGCGCACGAGGCTTGCGGACGTGCCCTTCTCGGACTCCTGAACGTCTAGCGTGTCGAGCGCGATTTCAAACGTGGGATAGCCCTCGTCGGCTACGCGAACCTTGTTGGAATCGGTTGCCACGGCGATGCCGTCGACGGCGACATCGAGCGAGCCGGCGATAACGTGGCCACCCTCGTGGTCGGTGTGGTTGCCGCTGATCTCGGAACGGCCGGGCGCGTGCACGTAGAGCACCTGGCGGTCGCCGATGGGGCCAAACTCCTCCTCGAACAGCTTGGTGAGCGTGGCGAATGTCTTTTCGTCGGGGGTGGTCATGGGAGTCCTTTCCTTGGCGCGCACGGGTGGGTTTTGCGTCGTTATAAGTACGTTAACAACTTGAAGCGGCATGAACCAAGTGTTCACAATACCGCACGTTACGGGCTATGTTAACGTACTCATAACACATCGCTTGTCACTTTTTGAGAATCTGGTAATCGGTAGAAATTCAGCCGTGAACGGTACTGCCGTATGGACTTATAAAGCAGAAGAGATGCAGATAGAAAAAGTAGAGTACGTTAACATGCGTCCGACGATAGCGGGCCTCGGCGCGGGATGTATTTCTGCCCGGGCCGGCATTCACGCTATTCAGATCTCGCAAGGGTGAAGGTGATCCTGTGGCAAGGCGCCCGTCCAACGATACCAGTTCGCGTCCGGTCTCCATGGCCGACGTCGCCCGCGCTGCCGGCGTTTCGCAGCAGACGGTTTCGCGCGTCGCCAACGGCTTGCCTAACGTTAACGAGCAGACGCGCCAGCGCGTACAGGCCGCTATGCAAAAGCTCGGCTTTCGTCCGAGTTATGCCGGTCGCTCGCTGCGCGACGGCCGTTATCATTCGGTCGGCCTGTGCGTCAACGATGTCACCAAGTTCGGCAACCTCTCAATGATCGACGGCATCGCCAGCGCTGCTCGCGAGCATAATTGTGCCATCACGCTGGTCGAGATGTCCAAGACCGAGGAGTTTTCGCTTGCCGAGGCCACGCGTCGTATGGCCGCATTGCCGGTGGACGGCATCATCATCGGCATGAGCCGCATGGCGCCCGATTTTGAGACGTTTGATCCACTGCCGGGCATTGGCACGGTCATCGTTACCATGTACGCGCACCCGCGGGTGACCACGGTCGACTCCGATCATTACGGCTGCTCGCTATTGCTTATGGATCATCTGTTTGAGCTGGGACACGAGCAGATTCGCTATATTGGCGGCCCGTCGTTCTCGGTCGACGAGCAATTTCGTCGCGCCGGTTGGCAGGATGCGCTCGAGCGTAAACACATCGAGCCGGCAGAGCCGCTCGAGGGCGACTGGTCTGCCAACAGCGGCTACGAGGCCGGCAGGTACCTGGCCGAGCACGATCGCAACATGACGGCAATCTATGCGGCAAATGATCAGATGGCAAATGGCGCGATTGCCGCACTGCGTGATAGCGGCCTGCGCGTGCCCGAGGACGTGAGCGTGGTGGGCGTCGACGATTCGCTCGACGACTTTGTCGCGCATAACGAGCTCACGACCGTGCGATTCGATTTGCATCAGCGCGGACGCGAGGTATTCGAACATGCGGTTCCCGAGGCGGGTACGGCGGGCAAAACCGTTGCCATCCGTATTCCCGGCCAGCTCATTATTCGACATAGCACGGCGATACCGCGCGCATAGTTTGTGCAGGTCAACGGCGGTATATTCCACCTCAATAACAATCGGTAAGGATGCAGACAGATAGCCGTGGCTATGCAGCCGAGTGTTATGATAGACGGGTTCTTTTGTCTATCTAGGAGGCTTTGCCTGATGGAGATCACCAAGGATATCCGCTACATCGGTGTCGACGATCACGACATTGACCTGTTCGAGGGCCAGTACGACGTGTCCGAGAACGGCATGGCATACAACAGCTATGTTATCTTGGGCGAAAAGATCGCCGTCGCCGATTCTGTCGACGGCGGTTTTGTCGACGAGTGGCTCGGCAATCTCGAGGCCGTGCTCGATGGCCGTACGCCCGACTACCTGGTCGTCCATCACATGGAGCCCGATCACTCCGCCGGCATCGCTGCCTTTATGGAGCGCTATCCCCAGGCACAGATCGTGGCAAGCATGGGTGCCTTCCGCATGATGGTCAACTACTTTGGCACCGATTACCCCGAGCGCAAGATGGTCGTCAAAGAGGGCGACGTGCTCGACCTGGGCGGCCACAGCCTGACGTTTGTCGGCGCCCCCAACGTTCACTGGCCCGAGGTGATCTTCTCCTACGAGTCCACCGACAAGGTGCTCTTTAGTGCCGACGGCTTTGGCAAGTTCGGCGCCAACGACATCGAGGATCCTGAGGGCTGGGCTTGCGAGGCTCGCCGCTACTACTTTGGCATCGTCGGTAAGTTCGGCAAGTTCGTGCAGGCCGTGCTCAAAAAGGCTGCCGACCTGGACATCCAGATCATCTGCCCGCTCCACGGCCCCGTGCTGACCGAGAACCTGGGCTATTACCTCGATACCTATAACACCTGGTCGAGCTATCAGCCCGAGGACGAGGGCATCACGATCGCCTATGCGAGCGTGTATGGCCATCTGAAGGCTGCCGTCGAGGAGCTCGCATCTGCGCTTGAGGCTCGCGGCCAGAAGGTTTCCGTCTTTGACCTGGCTCGCGACGACATGGCCGAGGCCGTTGAGGATGCGTTCCGCTATGACCGCCTGGTGCTCGCCTCCATCACCTATCAGGGCGAGATCTTCCCGTGCATGAGCACCTTTATCCACACGCTCGCCGAGCATGCCTACCAGAACCGCACCGTGGCGCTTGTCGAGTCCGGTTCCTGGGCGCCTGCAGCTGCGAAGGTTATGACCAAGGAGCTCGAGGGCATGAAGGACATCACCCTGACGCAGAACAAGGTGACCGTCCTGGGTTCGCTCAACGACGCCTCGCGCGCTCAGATCGAGGCCCTCGCCGACGAGCTTTCCAAGTAGCGACACGTTCACTTTTGACGCCCAGCCATCACAACCACCACAAAGGGGACAGGCACCTTTGTGGTGGTTTTTGTTTAAGCGCCGGCGATGACGAGATTTGGGTGGTCGCTGTCGGTGGCCTCGGCGATTGAGGTGGCGACAGCATGATCGGGGTCACGGTCCATCACGATGGTGTCGACATCGGTCAGCTCGGCAAAACGGTACATGCCGCGTCCGTTGACCTTGCTGGCGTCCATGAGAGCGACGCTTTGACGGGCGGCACCGACCATAGCCGCTTTGGTCTCGGCCATCTGCGGAAAGTCGGTCGTAAAGCCGCAGCCGGGAACAAAAGCGCCAGGGCACATGACAGCAAGGTCGGCGTGGACCATTTGGAGCGCCTGCATGGTAAGTGGGCCGTACAGATAGCGATGGCCTTTGCGCAGTGCCCCGCCCAGCATGACGACATCGACCGAGGGCATGCTCTCGTCGATATAATCGGCGATGGTAATGTCGGCCGTGATAACGGTGATGCCGTCGCGTTGATCGAGGAGCCGGACGAACTCGAGCGCCGTGGTGCCCGAGTCGACGAGCAGCGTGTCGCCGTCGTTGACGAGCTCGATGGCGCTTTGCGCGATGGCCTGCTTGGCGGCGACGTTGACATTGATGCGGCGATCCTGCGTGGAAACAGTCAGACGCTTGTGGAGCGATACGGCGCCGCCATGTGTGCGGCGCAGCTTGCCGGACTCCGCGAGTGCGTCCAGGTCGGCGCGAGCGGTGACAGAGGAAACGCCAAAGGTCTGGGCAATTTCTGCCACCTGCACCGAGGCGTTATGCTCGAGCATCTCCATGATGGCGGCACGACGCTCATCGGCGAAGGCTCGGGTTGTTGCGTGGGCCATAGCTGCTCCATTCTCGGCCAAATTTGCAGGAATTGTGTTGACTCTATTTTCGTTCATTTTCTTTTAGAGTAAGAAAATACCTTTCGATTACTTATCTTTTCTATAAAAGAAAGACGCTGAACGCTCAAAATTCAATATCGAACATGTCCGCTCGGTTCAAATTCCTTCCGTTTACTTTTCAAAAACGACTGTATTGACCTGCATGGGCTCAATATCTCGCACGTGCAAAGCCGCTGAATTGCATACAATGAGCGCAGTAAAACGCAAGGTAAAACGCCTTGTGAACAACTACGCCTCCAGATGCGGGCGAGGGAGAGGAGCAAACGCTCATGGCACTTGTTACCACCGAAAAGATGCTCAAGGACGCTCAGGCCGGCCACTACGCCGTCGGCGCGTTCAACGTTGAGAACCTCGAGTTTGTTATGGCCGTTCTGGCTGCTGCCGAGGAGACCAAGTCCCCCGTCATCATGCAGACCACCCCGGGCACCATCAAGACCGCTGGTCTGGACTACTTCTACGGCATGGTCAAGGCTGCCGCCGAGCGCGCTTCCGTGCCCGTCGCTCTGCACCTCGATCACGGCGATGGCTATGACCGCTGCATGCAGGCTTTCCGCACTGGCTACACCTCTGTCATGATTGACGGTTCGCACGAGTCTTTCGAGGACAACATCGCTCTGACCAAGTCCGTCGCCGACGCTGGCCGCGCCATGGGCGTGCCCGTCGAGGCTGAGCTCGGTAAGGTTGGCGGCAAGGAGGACGACGGTCCCGCGGTTGAGGGCGAGAGCCCCTACACCGATCCGGCCGAGGCCAAGGAGTTCGTCGAGCGTACCGGCTGCACCTCCCTCGCAATTGGCGTTGGCACCAGCCACGGTGTGTACACGAGCGATCCGCACATCGAGCAGTCCGTGGTCAAGGCCATCCGCGACGCCGTCGACGTGCCGCTGGTCCTGCACGGCACCTCCGGTGTGCCCGATGAGCAGGTTGCCGAGGCTGTGAAGAACGGCATCTGCAAGGTTAACTACGCCACCGAGCTGCGTCAGGCTTACACCAAGGGCTTCATGGCCTACATGGCCGAGAACCCCGCCTGCTTCGATCCCAAGAAGCCGGCCAAGGAGGGTATGCGCGAGATCACCGAGCTGGTTAAGATCCGCATGACCAACCTCAACTCTGTGGGCAAGGCAGAGTAACAGCAAGGGTACTCCGACTCGCTACATATCCCGGGGAGGGACGAGGGCTTAGTTCCCCAATCGTCCTCGGGCATGCAAAAAGCCTCGCTGCGCACTTCGTGCGGCGAGGCTTTTTGCCCCCTGCGGAAAG
>WGSL01000022.1 GCA_014871665.1 Collinsella sp.
GCGCAAGGGGCGCTGACGCGGCCCTCCCTCTTACACCACAAAAATTCGCGCCATCAAGTTATTAAACAAATGTGGAATATCCTGGCATCAATCTGACGTTATAGAGCGTGAAAACAGCTTGCAGAGCCAAAAACTCCTGCTACTAAATTGGTAACAGTACTCATATTTGCTATTTTTTGGCCACGGCACCCTGCGACGGGGGCCCCGGAGCTCCCCGTAGGGGAGCTCCGGGCTTCATAGGGGCACGAATAGCCCGCTCCGACCTGCGAAATCTGTACTCGCGATGCGAATAACGCCCCTAACCTTAAACTTTAGCTTGAACTTAGCTATAATGCGCTACGTTCCTGCCAGGCTGTGGTTGCGGACGGACGAAATGCCCGTCCTAGTCCAAGACAGACGCGGTCAAAGGGATCCACGTAAGCGACCGCGTGCGCGCGGCGCGATCATGGCGCGTCCTAGATGTAAGCCGCACCGTCCGTTCTACTTTCTTTGGGGCAATACCGCCTCGCGGGCGAGCGGGTCAGTCGTGAAGGTGGCTGCGGCCTCCCGAGCAAACACCCCGGTGCGCAAGTGTGGGGTCAAATACCAGGTCAGCTGGTGGGAACAACCTGATATTCCGCGCAACGCACGGATCGTATACGACACAGAAGGCAGGGTAGTGGACATGGTGAGGGGCAGCTTGATGCACGCGGCTCGGTTAGGTGCTGGGACCGCAGCGGTCATCGCCGTTTTGGGCCTGAGCGGATGCGCGTTCAACCCGCTGTCTACGTTCACGACTCCCACGATCGACCAGATCGAGTACGAGACCGTCACGCCGGCGGTGTCGGACGACGCCCTGGTCACTCCCGGAACCCTGACGGTCGCCCTCGATACTTCCGATGCGCCGCAGGCCATGCAGGACGCCGACGGCGAGCTCACGGGGTATGCGGTTGACGCCGCCCGCGCCCTCGCAAGCCGCATGGGCCTTAAGGTCTCCTTTGTCGATGCGTCTTCGGCAGGTTCCGCGCTCGGCGACAAAAAGGCCGATATCTTTATCGGCGAGATTAACTCCACGGACGGGGACATTAGCTCGCTCGGCACCTGCCTGTACGATGCCACTTCCGTGTTCGGTAAAACTAGCGATGGTGGGTCGCTAAGCGTTTCCACCGATACCCTTAACACGTCCACCCTGGGCGTTCAGATGTCCTCGGCCTCGCAGGAGGCGCTTGCTAAGCAGAGCATCACCGCCAACCAAAAGACCTACTCCAACATCAACGAGTGCTTTGAGGCGCTCGAGTCCGGCGAGGTCGACTATGTGATCTGCGACTCCACGGCCGGCGGCTACCTTGCACGCCTGATGAGCGAGGTCTCCTATGTCGGTGCGCTCGAGGCGCCCTCGACGCTTGGTGTTGCGGGCGCCTCGTCCAATGACGAACTGTGCCGTGCCGTGAGCGACGCCCTCGACGACATCACGGTCGACGGTACGCTCGAGGCAGTCCACTGCGTCTGGTATGGCACGATGCCCTACGACCTCACCACTAAGACGGTTTCGGGCGCTAGCGTGCAGCCGGGTGACTCTGAGTCCAGTGAGACCATGTCCTCCGGCAGCGAGTCCTCCGATTCCAACAATGAGACCGCATCCTCCGAGGACAACTCGTCCAGCCAGGAAGGCACCATCACCGACGACGACATTAACAAACTCAATAGCTAGTTATTGCTAGGGGTGGTGTCTCCTATACGTTGGAAAGGACACTTCTTCACGGTTTCAACACGCACTGCCGGGCTTCTCCAATAGGGGAGTCCGGCTTTTTCATCCCTATAAAACCAGCAGGTCAAAGCTAATTTTCGGGACCAAATACAAATCTGTCGGCTCCCTCCTATAGCGCACTTTGCCACAGAAAAGTGCGAGACTTCGGTATGCGGTATCAAGCAATCGTTATTCGGGTCTTTAGGAATCCGCGTGATTAAATACACGGCAATGGGTACATAGCCAGTACGGTAAGTCCCCGAGGCAGATTGGAGCCACGTATGGATATCAAGGTTTCTGGACGCAAGACGACGGTAACCGATGCTCTGCGTGCGCATGTGGATGAGAAGATCGGCGAGGCGCTCAAGGTTTTCGATATCGAGCCCATGACGGTCGACGTTGTACTTCGCTATGAGAAGAACCCCTCGAACCCCAACCCGGCAATCGTCGAGGTCACGGTTCGTGCCCGCGGTTCGGTGATTCGCGTTGCCGAGCACGGTGCAGATATGTACGCCGCCATCGACCTCTCCGCCGATAAGGTCACCCGCCAGCTGCGCAAGTTCAAGACCAAGGTCGTGGACAACCGCCAGGGCGGTGCCAGCGCCGCGGATGTCGCGCCGGTCGAGCGCGTCGAGGATCTGGCCGACCTGCTGCTGCCCGAGGAGGAGGACGACCTGCTCGTCCGCGAGAAGGTTATCGACGTCACCCCGATGACTGAGGAGCAGGCGCTGGTGCAGACCGATCTGCTCGGCCACGACTTCTACGTGTTCGAGAACGCGACGACCGGCCTTATCAATGTGGTGTATCACCGTAAGAATGGTGGATATGGCATCATCAAGCCCCGCATCGAAACACTTGACGAGTAAAATACGTTAACTTGCATGAGTTAACGGTTGGCGGCCATCCCATGCGGGTGGCCGCCTTTTTACGTAAGGAGTCGCTTTGATGGACAAGGCCGCATCTACCGGTCATTCGGACCGTTGCCGCATCGTCGTCGATACCTGCTGCGACTTTAGCCCCGAGGTCGCCGCGAACCTCGATGTCGATATCCTGGGTTTCCCCTTCATTATCGATGGCGAGGAGCGCACAGACGACATCTGGTCGAGCATCACGCCCAAGGAGTTTTACGACCGCATGCGCGCTGGTGCCCGCGTGTCCACCTCGGCTGTGTCGCTCGGTCGCTATATCGAGTTCTTTACCGAGTGCGCCAAAGAGGGCACGCCCACGGTCTACCTGTGCTTTACCTCGGCGCTGTCGTCGAGCTACAACTCCGCGTGCCAGGCGGCAGATGCCGTGCGCGCCGAGTATCCCGATTTTGAGCTGTACGTGGTCGACAACGCTCTGCCCTGCGCGACCGGCGCGCTCTTGGCGCTCGAGGCCGTGCGCCAGCGTTCGGCGGGACTGACCGCCAAGCAGCTGGTCGATTGGGCAAACGAGGCAAAGACCTACGTCCACGGCTACTTTACGCTCGAGAGCTTCGACGCACTGGCTGCCGGCGGCCGCATTCCGCCCGCGGCGGCGCAGCTCACGGCAAAGCTCGACGTCAAGCCCGAGCTCTCCTACGACCTGGCCGGCTCGCTGTCGCTGATCGGCGTCAACCGCGGCCGCAAGAAGGCGCTCAAGTCCATCCTCAAGTCGTTCCGCGAGAACTACGTGCCCGATCGCACCATGCCCATCGCCATCATGACGGCCGATGCCGAAAAGGATGGTGACTGGCTCGAAGCCGCCATCCGCAAGGAGGAGGGTTGCGCCGACGTCACGATCATTCGCGGCTCCGTGGGTCCCACCATCGGCTCGCACGTGGGCTCCGGCATGGTGGGCTGCGCGTTTTGGGGTAAGAACCGCGCCGACAAGGCGTCGCTTTCCGACCGTATCGCCCGCCGCGTGCGCGGTCAGTAGGCAAGCGCTGCGTCCGTAATCGCCCTCGACTCACAGCCCAAACGCTGGCACCGAGTATTCAACCTGGTAACAACACCCAACCCAAAAGGAAAGGTTTCATGGCAAACAAGCTCTCCGTCGCATTCATTGGCACCGGAATCATGGGTGCCCCCATCGCCGGCCACATTCTGGACGCCGGCTATTCCGTCACGGTCAACAACCGCACCAAGTCCAAGGCGGCGGCGCTTATCGAGCGCGGCGCCGTCTGGGCAGATACGCCGGCCGATGCCGCGGCGAACGCCGATGTCGTCTTTACCATGGTGGGCTATCCCTCCGAGGTCGAGGAACTCTACCTGGCGGGCGACGGCCTGCTCGCGTGCACTAAGCCCGGCGCGGTTTTGATCGACCTCACCACGAGCTCGCCCGAGCTTGCCCGTGACATTGCCGAGGCCGCCCAGGTTTCTGGTCGCATGGCGTTTGACTGCCCCGTCACCGGCGGCGAGTCGGGCGCTATCGCCGGTACGCTCACGGCTATCGTGGGCGCTACCGAGAACGACATCGCGCCGGTCCGCGACATCCTTGCCACCTTTGCGGCCAACATCTGCTGCTTCGACGGCGCCGGCAAGGGCCAGGCTGCCAAGCTCGCCAACCAGGTGTCGCTGGGCGCCTGCATGGTCGGCATGGCAGACGCCATGGCATTTGCCGAGTTGAGCGGCCTTGACCTGGAGAAGACCCGCCAGATGATCCTGGGCGGCACCGGCAAGTCCGGCGCCATGGAGAGCCTGGCTCCCAAGGCGCTCGACGGCGACTACAAGCCCGGCTTTATGGTCGAGCACTTTATCAAGGACCTGCGCTTGGCGCTCGCCTATGCCGACGACCGCGAGCTTGCGCTGCCCGGTGCCGACGTGGCCTTTACGCTCTACGACATGCTCGACGCCATCGGTGGTGCCAAGCTGGGTACCCAGGCCGTCACGGTCCTCTATAAGGAGGAGGCCGACGCCATCGCCGCCGGTCTGGACTGGTCGCAGTATCGTCCCGAGGAGCATGGCGCTCACGAGGACGGCTGCGGTTGCGGCGAGCATGGCGACGATCACGAGTGCGGTTGTGGCCACCACCACGACGAGGGCCACGAGTACTGCGGCGGCCACGGCCATGATGACGGCCACGAGTGCTGCTGCGGCCACCATCACGGGGAGTAGCGCCCATGAGCTGGACGTTCGTGGTGCTTGCGCTGGTGCTCTTTCTCTTTGCGATCTACATTGGCTTTTTGTGCGGCCAGTGGGCGTGCGAAAAGCGTGTCATCACCAAGCGCGACTACTGGATTGCCAACTTTGCGGGAGCGGCGGCAGTCGTCCTGCTGACCTGGATGTTCTCACTGTTCCCGCTGGTGCAGTTTGCGCCGATCGGCTGGCTCGGCGGCTTTATCGCCGGCCTTAAGATGAGCTTTGGCGAGTCCGTCGGTCCGTGGCGCAAGCACGACGAGGTCTTTAACGTCAACAAGGCTCACCGTGCCGCCGCCGACGCGGGCGACGCCGAGGAACGCCGCCGTGCGCGTCGCAATGGCGCGGCCGATCGACAGCTCATCTCGGTCACCGATGACAGCAAGGGTGCTGGCAAGCACGCTAAGAAATAGTAAGAAGAGGTAACTATGGCAGAAAACAAAGACGAACAGCTCACCGACGAGGAGCTGGCACAGCTTCAGCTGGCAGAGGAGAACGAGAACGCCGTCGACCGTCTGGTCAAGGAACTCGGCTGCCCCACGCGCCGCATCCGCCAGTTTGCCGCCCGCGTGCTGCACCTGCTTGCCGAGCGCGATCCGCAGCGCGTCGTGCCCTGCGTGCCCGCGCTGATCGAGGCGCTCGACCGCCCCGAGGCTCAGACCCGCTGGGAGGCCCTCGATGCCCTGACGGCGCTCGCCACCACCTGCCCCGGGCAGCTGGGCGATGCCTTTGAGGGTGCCGAGACCGCACTGTTCGACGAGATCTCCTCCACGCTGCGCTATGCTGCCTTCCGCCTGCTGTGCGTGTGGGGCGCCACGAGCGTCGAGCGTTCGCGCGAGGCTTGGCCCATCCTGGACGAGGCCATCCAGTGCTACCACGGCGACCTCGAGTATCGCGACATGCTCGGTTGCCTGTACGAGTTTGGCCAGGGCGAGATTGACGCCGAGGTCGCCGAGAAGCTCGCGCTGCGCCTTAAGTTCGACGCCGAGAACGGCAAGGGCAGCTATCTCAAAGCCCGTTCGAGCGAGATTTGCGAAATGCTTGTTAAACGCTTTGACCTTGATCTCTCCAAAAAGAAGAAGCGTGCTAGCGTTAAAAAATCTGACGACGCCGAAAACGAGGAGTAACAGATTATGGCGCACGATGTAGTCCTGATTCCCGGTGACGGTATCGGTCCCGAGATTACGCAGGCCATGCGCCGCGTGGTCGAGGCCACCGGTGTCCAGATCAACTGGAACGTCCAGGAGGCCGGCGCCGGCGTCATGGACGAGTTTGGCACGCCGCTGCCCCAGCACGTGCTCGATGCGGTCGCCGAGACCAAGGTTGCCATCAAGGGTCCCATCACCACACCGGTCGGCACGGGTTTCCGCAGCGTTAACGTGGCCCTGCGCAAGCACTTCGACCTGTACGCCTGCGTGCGCCCCTGCCTGTCGCAGCCGGGCGACGGCTCGCGCTTCCGCGACGTCGACCTGGTCATCGTGCGCGAGAACACCGAGGACCTCTATGCCGGCATCGAGTTCGATGAGGGCGCAGCCGAGGTCGAGGAGCTCTCGCAGCTTGTCGAGCGCTCGGGTCAGAAGGTCTTCGCCGCCGATTCCGCCATCTCAATCAAGCCCATCTCTATCGCCAAGAGCCGCCGCATTGTGGAGTATGCCTTTGAGTATGCCCGCCGCTGCGGCCGCAAAAAGGTGACGGCCGTGCACAAGGCCAACATCATGAAGGCGACCGACGGCCTGTTCCTGCGCGTGGCGCGCGAGGTGGCCGCCAACTATCCCGATATCGAGTTCAACGACAAGATCGTCGACGCCACCTGCATGGGTCTGGTCCAGAACCCCAACGACTTCGATGTCCTGGTGCTGCCCAACCTGTACGGCGACATCGTGAGCGACCTGTGCGCCGGCCTGGTGGGCGGCTTAGGCATGGCCCCCGGCTCCAACATCGGTGCCGACTGCGCCATCTTTGAGGCTACGCACGGCTCCGCGCCCGATATCGCTGGTCAGGATATCGCCAACCCCACGGCCGAGATCCTCTCTGCTGCGATGATGCTCGATCACCTGGGCGAGAACGACGCGGCCAATCGCATTCGCGCCGCCGTCTCTGCCACGCTCGACGAGGGCGAGCAGGTTACCGGTGACGTGCGTCGTGCCCAGACCGGCTCCGTTGAGGGCGCTGTGGGTACGCAGGCCTTTGCCGATGCCGTTATCGCTCACCTGGCCTAAGGCATGCACGCTGCAAACGCCTAAATAGTACTTAAGTGTTTGCGTATAACCTAAGAATCAATACGCCCGGCGCTCTGTCGGGCGTATTCTATTGCGGACTATGTTTCCTAACAAGGAGTAACTGATATGGGTCTGATTCAAAAGAAGGACGAGAAGGACGAGATCGACGGCATCCAGATCATCGAGCGCGGCGAAGGACCCGACGGTGATGAGGACGAGAAGATCGATCTGGTCGCCGGTACGTCTGCCGAGCACATTGCTGCCGGTACGACGGCCGAGGAGGAGGACGCCCGCCTGGAGGCTCAGATTGCCGCGGATGCCGCTGACGAGAATCTGATGCCCGAGGAGCAGGACGAGGACGACGACTCCGACGAAGACGACCATACATCCAAGCACAAGAAGACGATGATTGCCGCCTTTGTGGTCGCTATCGTGATCGCTGCGGTGGTCGGCTTCTTTATCGGCAACGGTGGTTTTGGCGGCAAGGGTGTTGGCTCGGCGACCCTCACCGAGGACCAGCTCGATTCGACCGTGGCAAGCTATAGCTACAACGGCAAGAAGAGCGACATCACCGCGCGTGAGGCCATCGAGAGCCAGTACAGCCTCGACACCGTCAAAGATAGTGACGGCAACTATACTGCTCCTTCTGCCGACGTCATCCTGTCCTACGTGCGCAACAAGATCCTGCTGGATGCTGCCGAGGACGAGGGCATTACCGTTTCTTCCAAGGAAATGAAGAAGTACGCCGAGGATTCCATCGGCACCTCCGACTACAAGACCATGGCCACGCAGTATGGCGTGTCCAAGGACCAGGCCAAGCAGATCGTCCGTCAGTCCGCGACGCTGCAGAAGCTCTACAAGAAGAAGGTGGGCGATAGCTCCGCAAGTATGCCGACCGCCCCGACCGAGCCTTCTGACGGCAACGAGGAGACCGCGAGCAAGGACTACGCCGACTACATCATCAACCTTGCCGGCGACGAGTGGGATAGCGAAAAGGGTACCTGGAAGGACGCCGATAGCACCTACGCTAAGGCCTTCGCTGACGATGCCTTTACGGCCGATAGCGCTACCTATAAGCAGGCCATGACCGCCTATTACACCGCCTACCAGCAGTATTCCTCGCAGGCTTCGAGCGCCAGCTCCAAGTGGACCGAGTATGCTAACGGCCTCTACGCCAAGGCCAACATCAGCATCTACGGCCTGTTTGCGTAAAGAGTTGCACGGCTCATCGAGCATCTAGCCGATAGACAGCAAGTAGCCCGCCAGTACGGAAGTCGTTCTGGCGGGCTATTTGCGTTGAGAGCGTGATCGGCAGTTTAATTATGGCTATTCATCTTTAAGCCCAAAAAGACTATCGGCTTCATCGTCGGATATATATTCCAGTACATCGCCTGGTTGGCAGTCGAGTGCCCGGCATATCGCATCAAGAGTTGAAAAGCGCACGGCAGAAACCTTGCCCGTCTTGATGCGCGACATATTGACCTGGGAGATGCCCACGCGTTCCGCAAGCTCTTTGGATGAGATCTTGCGTTCGGCAAGCATGCGGTCGAGCCGCAGAATAATCATGGATTCCCCCTAGAGCAGCTCGTCATCTTGTTTTTGCAGGATATACCCGTAGCGGAAGATGCTGGCAATCAGGCAAATAATCAGGCCTGCAAAGAGCATAGAAGGCTCGAATAACTGGCCGGCGAACGCATCCGTAAAGCTGCCGCCAAATCCTGAGAGTATCATTCCCGTGATTACGGCACCAAGAAGCCTCACGGCAACGCCGCCGATAAGGAATAAATTTCCTACTCGACGAAGTGTCTGGTTACATTCAAGGTCAAAGGGCCTGCCTTCCTTTTCAATGTTGAAGAAAAACCTGCGCACGCTTATCGCGATGGTAAGCGCGAGACATGTCATCAAGAGGCTCCCTATGGCAGTGTGACCATCGTGTGCAACGAGCATAAGTGGGGCCTGCGCATCGGTACCGACGATAGCAAGGCACGGCCCTTCGCCGGCTTGAAGTTCTACGGATTGGAGACACGACCCTTGGGAGAGGCCAGGCAATATGAGTAGAAGGTCAATCGCAATGACTGCGAGAAGTCCCAGAGCGAGCGCGGTGGTAATGCAGATCGTGGCTCATTTGCAGATGCGAGCGAGCTTCCTCAGTTCGGCTATCGTCTGTTCGCGGCTGATGGTTTCATTCGATATAGATGCGTTTCGATGGACCATAACCCCTCCAATCGGCGTTTTGTATGATACTTGTATCATATCAGAATTAACGATAAACGATAAATAATTACGGATAATGAGTAAGTAATGATTGAAAACGATTAGCGTGAGCTATTAGCTCATTTTGGATGCTGGAGTTTGGCGCGCGGGGGATGAGGACAAATGCCAAAACTTCCCGTGATCGTTCCCGTGATTGCGCAAGCGCTCCATTGTGTTTCCCTAATTCATATGGGAAAACAGCTGCAAACGATTGCAAGTAACCGGTAAACGGTCGAAAACTACCGTTCACCGATAATCTCAAAACTGGTTCTAACTGGTATTAAGTCAAAAAGACCAATTCACATATCTTCACAATGACCTGCAATTTTTCTACACGCTATTTTTAGCCGCCCTGCGTTGTTTAGACACAGGAAAAGATCCGATCTTTTGCCAAAGCATTTCGAAACGGTTTCAAAACCGCAGGTAGAAGTGTTAACGACCGGTAAACGGTCGATTTATCACCGTGAGCGGTGCAAAAACGTTTTACCGTATGAATCAACGAAAGCGACCTCTTCTGGGGTGATATAGTGACAACAACACATCACGTGGTTACTACCAGTTTAGAAACCACTGGTCTTCAAAGAACGCTTTCTAAGAAGCTTTAAGGGCGAGTGCCCGCTGGCTTCCGAAAATCATCGGACTCAGATTGTACACACCTTCGGAAGGGAAATTTGAATGGTTGGCTTTATTCTTACCGGTCATGGACAGTTCGCACCCGGCCTTGCAAGCGCTATCGCTATGGTTGCCGGCGACCAGCCTGCTTTTACCGTCGTTCCTTTTGAGGGCGACCAGGCCGCATCCTACGGTGAGGATCTCCGCGCCGCTATTACCGCCATGCGCGAGGAGTGCGATGGCGTGCTCGTCTTTACCGACCTGCTTGGCGGCACCCCGTTCAACCAGTCGATGATGATTGCCCAGGATGTCGACAACGTCGAGGTTCTGACTGGCACCAACCTTCCCATGGTTATTGAGCTTCTGTTCCTCCGCGGCAATGCCACGCTCGCCGAGCTTGGCGAGCAGGCCGTGACCGTTGGCCAGACGGGCATCACCGCCCAGACGGTCGCATCCGTTGCCGGCTCCGAGGAAGAGGATATCTTCGGCGACGAGGACGGCATCTAATGGCCGATTTCGGAGCCAACGTCCTGAGCTCCTCGGTCGCCCTTTTAGGCCTGCTTGTCATCATGGGCTTGATTTACACCATCTGGTCGCAAATCAACATGAAGAAGAAGCAGAAGTACTTCAAGGAGCTGCACACCGAGCTCAAGCCGGGTCAGGAGGTTCTTTTCGCCGGCGGTATCTACGGAACCGTCAAAGGCATCGAAGGCGAGAAGGTCCAGATCAAAGTCCGATCCGGAGCCGTCGTAGATGTTTCGCGTTACGCGATTCAGGAGATCAAGTAACTGTCGTCAGCAAATATCGAAAGGAAGCTGATCAACATGGCAGAACCCAACATTCTTCTTACCCGCATCGATAACCGACTGGTTCATGGTCAGGTTGCAACCCAGTGGAACTCCACCCTGGGCTCCAACCTCATCCTCGTCGCCAACGACGACGTGGCGTCCAACACCATGCGCCAGAACCTCATGAAGATGGCCGCTCCCGCCGGCGTCGCTACGCGTTTCTTCTCCCTGCAGAAGACCATCGACGTCATTGGCAAGGCGAGCCCGCGCCAGAAGATCTTCATCGTGGCCGAAACACCGGAAGACGTGCTTACGCTCGTCAAGGGCGGTGTGCCTATAAAGAAGGTAAACATCGGCAACATGCACATGTCGGAAGGAAAGCGCCAAGTCGCCACCTCCGTCGCAGTTAACGACGAGGATGTCGCTGCGTTTAAAGAGCTGCAGGAATTGGGGGTGGAGTTGGAGATCAGGCGCGTTCCGAGCACGCCTGTTGAGGACACGAGCAAGCTCTTCTCGTAATCCTCGTGATCCACGTTGTCAGGAGTGAAACCCTGACGTTCTGTACGTGATATCCAAAGTGCGTACATACATTTTGAAAGGAGGAGCAAGATGGAATACTCGATCATCCAGATCGCTCTGGTCTTCGTCGTCACGTTCATCGCGGCAATCGACCAGTTTGACTTCCTCGAGTCTCTCTATCAGCCCATCGTCACCGGCGCCGTCATCGGTCTTATCCTTGGCGACCTCAACACCGGTCTTCTCGTGGGTGGTACCTATCAGCTCATGACGATCGGCAACATGCCGATCGGAGGCGCTCAGCCGCCTAACGCCGTCATCGGCGGCATCATGGCAGCCATTCTCGCTATCGCCACGGGCCTCGAGCCCAACGCGGCAGTCGGCCTTGCCATTCCGTTCGCTCTGCTTGGCCAGCTTGGCGTTACCCTGGTCTTCACGCTTATGTCCCCGCTTATGTCCACGGCCGATAACATGGCTCACAACGCGGACACCAAGGGCATCGAGCGCCTGAACTACTTCGCCATGGCTCTGCTCGGCCTGATCTTCGCTGTCGTCGTCACCCTGTTCTTCATCGCTGGCGCTACCATCGGTCAGACCATCGCTTCTGCCATCCCGACTTGGCTGCAGACCGGTCTGTCCGCTGCAGGCGGCATGATGCGCTTCGTCGGCTTCGCCGTCCTGCTCAAGGTTATGATGAACCGCGATATGTGGGGCTTCTTCCTCATGGGCTTTGGCCTCGCGCTCATCACCGTTGCCAACGATTCGCTGGCAACCCCTGCTCTGCTCATCCTCGCTCTCATCGGCTTCGGCATCGCTTTCTGGGACTTCCAGCAGCAGACCGAGCTGAAGGGTGCAGCTGTTTCTGACGGAGGTGACTTCGAAGATGGCATCTAATGAGTATGTGATCCCGGAGCACTACGAGGATCTCACTCCTGCTCCGCAGCTCGACCAGAAGACCCTCAACAAGATGGCTTGGCGCTCCTGCTTCCTGCAGGCATCGTTCAACTACGAGCGCATGCAGGCCGCTGGCTGGCTTTACTCCATCATCCCCGGTCTGGAGAAGATCCACACCAACAAAAACGACCTCGCGGCTTCCATGAGCCACAACCTGGAGTTCTTCAACACCCACCCGTTCCTCGTCACCTTTGTTATGGGCATCGTGCTTTCGCTCGAGCAGAACAAGGTTGACATCCCCACGATCCGCGCCGTCCGCGTCGCCGCAATGGGCCCGCTCGGTGGTATCGGTGACGCCCTGTTCTGGCTGACGCTCGTGCCTATCACGGCCGGCATCACCTCCAACATGGCCATCAACGGCAACGCCGCTGCGCCGATCATCTTCCTGGTGATCTTCAACGCCGTCCAGTTCGCTCTGCGCTTCTGGCTCATGAATTGGTCCTACAAGCTTGGCACCAGCGCTATTGACGCTCTGACCGCCAACATGCAGGCCTTCACGCGTGCCGCTTCCATCATGGGCGTCTTCGTCGTCGGTTGCCTGGTCGTCACCATGGGTGGCACCCAGATCAACCTCCAGATCCCCAACGGCACCACCCGTGGCCTTGCCCCTACTACCGTGATCGTCTCCGAGAAGGAGGCCGAGAACTTCACCGGTATGGAGGGCATCGATACCGAGACCGCTGAGGCCGGTACCATCGCCATGACCGATGAGGACGGCAACGCCCTCACCGCCGTCGATGCCGACGGCAACGAGGTCAAGTGCGGCGTCGCCGATCTGGGCAACGGCATGGAGTCCGTGACCTACGCTACCGTCACCGAGGATCCGGTCAACTTCTCTGTTGCCGACACCCTCAACACCATCGTCCCGAAGCTCGTCCCGCTTATGCTTACGCTGCTGCTTTACTACATGTTCGCTAAGCACAGCTGGACCCCGACCAAGGGCATTCTCCTGCTCTTCGTCCTTGGCATCCTGGGCGCTGGCCCGCTTGGTCTCTGGCCGAGCATCTGGTAAGGCTCTAGTTTGAGGGGTGTGTCCCTACGCGGCTCACACCCCGACCCCTTAAGCCATGTGTATGTTAAAAGCCGCGTGCTCGAAAGAGCGCGCGGCTTTTGTTTTCTTGATGATTCGGGTGTGGCGGACAGATAATGCTAAACACCCTAGGTAGTTAGCCGAATTCGAGCAAAAGGGAGGATAGGATGGCGATCGGAGCGCGTAAGCAACCGCTGTACGATCAGCTGGTCGATATTCTGACCGAAAAGATCGACCATGAATATCGCGCCGGTGACATGATTCCTTCCGAGCGCGAACTTTCGGAGCGCTATGGTCTCTCGCGCACTACGGTACGCCTGGCTCTGCAGGAACTGGAGCGCTTAGGACTGGTGGTTCGGCAGCACGGTCGCGGTACCTTTGTGACCGACCGTTCGGCAAAAGCAACCAATCTTATGCAGTCCTACAGCTTTACCGAGCAGATGCGCGCGATGGGTCGCGACCCCGAGACCACGATTCTCGAGTTTTGCGAGATGGAGGCCGATAAAAATCTGGCCGAGCATATGGGATTGCGTATCGGTGATCGCATTTTTAAGCTTAAGCGCCTTCGTTCTGCCGACAACATGCCCATGATGGTCGAACGCAGCTATCTACCAGTTCGTCAATTTCTGTCCCTAAAGCGACCGCTGCTGGAGCGTAAGCCGCTTTACGATGTGATTGAGCAAGACTTTCAGCAAAAGATACGCGTGGCCGAAGAGGAGTTCTATGCGAGCATAGCCCGTCCCACCGACGCCCACCTTTTGGGAATTGTCGAGGGCTCGCCTGTGCTCGATTTGGTCAGGACTACGTATAACGAGTCAAACGAGGTTGTGGAGTACACACTCTCGGTTGCTCGTGCCGATCAGTTTAAATACAAGGTTTACCACCAGCGTAGCGACTAGTGTTCGCATCGTATCCATATGATGATTCTTTGCATTTAACTGGTTACTACCAGATAACCAACTGAAGTGTATAATTGCACGTCAGAGGATTACTTCTAGAGAGAGGTATTAGAAATGTTCGAGAAGAGTGTCGAGGAGCTCACCGAGCTCGGCGCCCAGATCACCACGGCCGAGATTGCTCAGCAGCCCGAGCTTTGGCGTGATACGCTCAACATCTATCGCGAGAACAAGGAGGCCATCGAGGCCTTCCTGGCCGAGGCTCGCGCTATGGGCGAGGGCCGTCTGTCCGTTGTCTTCACCGGTGCCGGTACGTCCGACTACGTTGGCGATACCTGTGCCCCGTACCTGCGTCACGCTGGCAACACTGATCTCTACGACTTTAAGCCCATCGCCACGACCGACATCGTGAGCGCCCCGCGTGACTTCCTGCGCGCCGAGGATCCCACGCTCGTGGTTTCCTTTGCCCGCTCTGGCAACAGCCCCGAGAGCCTTGCCGCCGTTGCCGTTGCCAAGGAGCTCGTCCACAACGTCAAGTTCCTCAACATCACCTGCGCTCCCGAGGGCAAGCTCGCCGTCGAGTCTGCCGATGATCCCAACGCGCTGACGCTGCTCATTCCGCGCGCCAACGACAAGGGCTTCGCCATGACCGGTTCTTATTCCTGCATGACCCTGCTCTCCACCCTTATTTTCGACACTGCCTCTGACGAGCAGAAGGCCGAGTGGGTCGAGACAATTGCCAAGATGGGCGAGGAGGTCATCTCCCGTGAGCCCGAGATCGCCGATTACCTGGCTGGCGACTTCAACCGCGTGACCTACTTGGGTTCTGGCTCCTTCGGTGGCCTTGCCCAGGAGAGCCAGCTCAAGATCCTTGAGCTCGCTCACGGTCTGGTCGCTACTTCCTACGACACCTCCATGGGCTATCGTCACGGACCTAAGTCCTTCGTCGACGATAAGACGCTCGTCTTCGTGTTCGTCAATAACGACGCCTACACCCGTCAGTACGACATCGACATCCTCAACGAGATCGGTGGCGACGAGATCGCTCAGCACACCATCGCCGTTCAGCAGGAAGGTGCCACCGTCTATGAGGGTGAGTCCTTCACCTTTAAGGGCTACGAGGCACTTCCCGAGGGCTACCTTGCTCTGCCGTTTGTGATGTTTGCCCAGGCTATCAGCCTGCTCAACTCCGTGCGCGTGGGCAACACGCCCGATACGCCGAGCCCCACCGGCACGGTCAACCGCGTGGTTAAGGGCGTGACGATTCACCCCTTCACCGCTTAATCGCGTCCCCCCTGTAAGGGCGCCCGTCCGCTCATAACGGCGGGCGGGCGCTTTTTGTTTTTACATGGACCGGGTATAAGTATCACCACGGTCAACTGCTTCAAGAAGCAAGGAGTGCATATGAGCACATACGCAATTAAGGCTGACAAGTTCTTCTTGCCGGCAGGCCCGCAACTGGGCGGCTATCTTATGGTCGAGGATGGCGTCTTTGGCGCCTGGCAGGCCGACGAGCCCTCTTGCGAGATTAAGGACTACACGGGATCGTGGATCGCACCGGGTATGGTCGATACTCACATCCATGGCTTCTACAACCACTCAACTACCGATAACGATCCCGAGGGCATCGATATCAGCTCGACCGAGCTCGCCCGTCGCGGTACCACCAGCTGGCTGCCCACGACGTTCACCGATGGCGTCGAGCAGATCAAGGACGCCTGCGCTGCCATCGCTCAGGCGGACGAGGGTCGCGGCCCCGACTTCTGCGGTGCCCGCATTCAGGGCATCTACCTGGAGGGCCCCTTCTTTACCATGAAGCACGTGGGCGCGCAGAACCCCGCTTATCTTATCGATCCCTCTGAGGAGGTCTTCGATCAGTGGCAGGAGGCTGCGGGTGGTCGCATCGTTAAGAGCGCCATGGCGGCCGAGCGCGACGGTGCCGCTGCTTATGCGGCTGCTCTGAACGCCAAGGGTGTGGTGACCAGCATCGGTCACTCCGACGCCACCTACGATGAGTGCATCGCCGCCATCAACGCCGGTGCCAGCTGCTTTACGCATACCTATAACGGTCAGCGCGGGCTGCATCACCGTGAGCCCGGTGTCGTGGGCGCTGCCATGTCCACGCCCGAGACCTACGCCGAGATCATCTGTGACGGCAAGCACGTAAACCCTGCCGCCATCAAGGCGCTGCTGCAGGCAAAGGGCTGGCAGCACACGGTGCTCATCACCGACTGCCTGGGTTGCGGCGGCATGCCTGAGGGCAGCTACACCAGTGGTGGCATGGACGTCATCATGAAGGACAACCTGTGCTGGCTCGCCGACGGCAAGAGCATTGCCGGCTCGGTGCTCACGCTTGCCCAGGGCGTCAAGAACATCGTCGACTGGGGCATCGCCAGCGCCGATATCGCCATTCGCATGGCAACCGAGGTGCCGGCACGCTCCGCGCACATCGAGGATAAGTGCGGCAGCATCATGCCGGGTCGCGACGCCGACTTTGTCGTGTTCGACCATGAGCTCACCCTCGTCGAGACGTATGTTGGCGGCCAGAGCGTCGGCAACGCCTTTACCGAGTAACGATAGAAAAAGACGGCGGGCCCGAATCTGCTCGGACCCGCCGTATGGGTTAAACGCTCAAAAGCACCTTAACAGTTACAGCTTGTTAGCGATCTTCTTTGCCGTGCGCTTAACGCCGGCCACCAGGCCTCCTGCAGGATGCTCCTTCTCGTATGCTAGGCGCTTCTCGCGCTTGGCGTACTCTTCGACGATGATGTCGCCATACTCGTCTTCGATCTTGTCGAAAAAGTCGACGGCGCCCTTAATTTCCTCAGCGGTCGGGTGTCCCTTTTGGACACCGCCGGCGAGCTTGAACGGACCCCACGTATCAAAGCCGGGGCAGCCGTAGACACCCATAAAGATGGCCTGCCTCATGCGGCAGATGCCATCGATATCCTTGCCGTACCACTTGTTTTTGCCACCGTAGGTCATAAGGCCAAACACCTTGTCCTGCGGCTGCAGCACGTTCGTGAGCACGCGTGCCATGTCCTTGTCGATCTCGGAGTAATAGATGCCCGTGGCGACACCGATCAGATGATATTCGTGCAGGTTGGGATACTCGTTTTTACCGAGTGACTTCACGTCGAGGGTATCGATTTCGGGGTGCGCCTCGACGATGGCGTCCACGAGCTTTTTCGTATTGCCGTGATGGCGCGAGGCGTAGAGGATGATGGTTCGCATAAGAAGGCCTTTCAGCTGTAATTGCATCAATGTCTGTATGGTACCCCGTTACATGGCGGGGATACCGGACGCATCGATGAACGTGCGGGTTTGTCCTTTGGTCAGGGCCGAGACGGGTTCTTGCGAGCAAAAAGCAGTTGTTCGAAAGGATGGGCAATGGAATACGCTCTCTCCAACGATTCGATTTCTATTAAGGTGTCCACGGCTGGTGGTTCGTTTACCTCGATTGAGGCCGGAGGTCGCGAGTATCTGTGGCAGGGCGATCCCGCCGTGTGGTCCGGCCAGGCACCAATTTGCTTCCCGATTTGCGGAGGCTTGCGCGATAACAGCGCCATGACGTTTGCCGGGCATCATGTAAAGCTCGCTCGCCACGGGTTTGCGCGCAAGCAGGAGTGGAAGCTGTTGAGCCAAGGCGAGAACGAGCTGGCGATGTGCCTGGCTTCGGAGGATAACGCCGCGCTGCTGAGCGATTATCCCTACCCGTTTAAACTTGTCGCCCGTTATACGCTCGAGGACGCTGCCGTGCGCGTCTCCTATGAGGTTACCAACGAGGGTACCGAGGACATGCCGTTCTTTATCGGTGGGCATCCCGGCTTTAGGTGTCCGCTCGATGAGGGCGAGGCCTATACGGACTACGAGTTGCGCTTCGAGAAAGACGAGGCTGCAGAGCTTTGCACCGCTGTCCCTTCGACTGGCTTGATTGACGTTGCCAACCGCTCCAAGAACCCCATGGTGGGAAAGACGCTGCCTCTGTCGCATGAGCTCTTCGATTTTGCGGAGACCATCTTTGACGTGCTCGAGAGCCGTCAGGTCACGCTTTCCAAAAAGGGCGAGGACAAGGGCGTCCGCCTGAGCTTTGAGGGCTTCCCATATCTCATTGTATGGAGCAAGCCCGAGGGCGATTTTGTGGCAGTTGAACCCTGGGGCGGCCTTTCGACCTGCTCCGATGAGGACGACGTGCTTGAGCATAAGCGCGGCTGTCTTGTCGCCAAGCCCAAGGAGACCGTCGTTCGCTCGTTCACGATTGAGATTCTGTAATTCCGTTTTGTCGACTCGTATCGCGAGGCACAAGGAGCCTGCGAGATAAGGAGCTAAAAATGATCCTCACCGTTACGATGAACCCGTCTGTCGATACGCGCTATCAGCTCGATGAGCTCGTTATCGACGACGTTAACCGTGTGACGCCCGAAAAGACCGCTGGCGGCAAGGGCCTCAACGTGGCCCGTGTGCTGGGTCAGCTGGGCGACGACGTTGTGGCAACCGGTCTGCTCGGCGGCCACATGGGCGCCTACATGGCTGAGCTCATGGACGCCAACGGTATTAACAACGACTTTGTGCCCATCAAGGGCGAGACTCGCATTTGCCTCAACATCCTCCACGCCGGCAACCAGACCGAGCTGCTCGAGAGTGGCCCGACAATTGCCCCCGAGGAACTCGATGCCTTTACCGCCAAGTTTACTGAGCTTGCGGGCAAGGCCGACGTCGTCACCATTTCGGGTTCTCTGCCCCGCGGTGTCGAGGCGGACTACTATGCCAAGATCACGGGCATTGCCGAGAACGCCGGCGCCAAGGTATTGCTCGATACCTCGGGTGCCTCTCTCGAGGCTGCGCTCAAGTCCGAGGTCAAGCCCGAGCTGGTCAAGCCTAACCTGACCGAGATCAACGGCCTTCTGGGTACGAGCTTTACCACCGACGATGTGGACGAGCTCCGCGCCGCGCTCGCCTCTGACGCCCGCTTCTCCGATATCCCCTGGGTCGTCGTATCCATGGGCGCTGCCGGCTCCGTTGGTTTCCATAACGGCCGTGCGTTCCGCGCCAAGACGCCCGACATCCCTGCCGTTAACGCTACGGGCTCTGGCGATTCGACCATTGCCGGCTTCGCACATGCGATTGCTGCCGGAGCCGACGACGAGACGGTGCTGCGTACCGCCAACACCTGCGGCAAGCTCAATGCCATGGATCCCATGACTGGCCACTTGGTTATGGATCGTTGGGACGAGGTTTACAACGGCGTTGTCGTGACCGAGCTGTAGGAGCTTGTGCTGCGGCCCCGGCATCGGTTGCTAGCTCATGTCGACGACAAGTGCGGTAGCATTATGCCGGGGCGCGACGCCGACGTTGTCGTGTTCAATCCCGACCTTACCCTAGTCGAGACGTATGTGGGCGGCAACAGCGTCGGCGGCGCGTTTGCCGAGAGCCGCTAAAGAAACGATCCGAGAGGGGATTTAGATGATTTACGGTGCATTGGGCGATATCGAGGAGTACCGCGGAATGCTCAAGGGCCTCGACGTGCTGATCGACTGGCTCGAGGAGAACGACCCGGCGGAGCTCGAGGTCGGCAGCCATCCGATTCTGGGCGACAAGGTCTTTGCGAACGTCATGGCTCCCACGACGCGTCCCGAGGCCGAGGCCCACTACGAGACGCATCAGCGCTATCACGACCTGCAGGTCGACGTCGAGGGTCGCGAGGCTTTTAAGGTTGCCACGGGCAGCCTGACGCTGGTCCAGGAGTTTGACGAGAAGGACGACTACGATCTGGTCGATTCCGACGCCTCGATCGCCGGCGATCTTGCTGACGACAAGTTTGCGCTGTTTGTTGCCGGCGAGCCTCACATGCCCACGCTCGAGTTCCCGGGCGATGGCGCGCAGCCGGTCAAGAAGATCTGCTTTAAGCTGCTTGCAGACGCTTACTGGGAGGAGTAGCGCACTGCTCGTGAGCTAGCGTGGTTCCCCTTGGGGAGCGCGTTTAAGCCCCGCTGATCGTGGTTCCTTTGGGGATTGCGGTTGACGGGGCTTTTTGTTGAGTAGGGGAGTTGCCGGCGGCGTTGTGCCTGGATTGGCGGATGTGTGCCCGAAATCGGCAACAAAAAAGCCGCCCGAGGGCGGCTATCTTGTGCAATGGAGCCAGCGACCGGGCTCGAACCGGTGACCCCCGCTTTACGAGAGCGGTGCTCTACCAACTGAGCTACGCTGGCGGCCATGTGATGACGCAACTGAGGCGTCAACGGCTGTCTATGATACGGGACATCGCACATCCGCGCAAGGGTTCTGACGGCTTTTCTCACTTTAAATGCACTAATATTGGAGACGTGATGTCTTGCTCTTACGGGTCTCAAAGAGAATGGGGCAGCGATGGCTCAACCCAAGATCCTTCTCACGCGTATCGATGACCGGTTTATTTACGGGCAAGACGTTGAGCTGTGGAATGAGGCGACTGGTTCCAACCTTGTCCTGATCGTCAACGATGAGATCGCGGCGGATTCGCGCAAGTGGGCCCCTATGAGGGTGGCGACACCCGAGGGTGTCTGGACGCGGTTTTTCTCGGTGCAAAGGACTGTCGACATCATTCATACCGCGACGCCGCGCCAATGGATTCTCATCATGGTGGCGTCGCCCACGGATGCGCTCGCACTGGTTAAGGGTGGTGTGCCGATCACCAAGATCAGCATTGGCCATATGCAGGCAGGGGAGGGCAAACGCTCTGTAACGCCCGCAGTCGCCGTAGACAACGCAGATGTCGCAGCCCTCAAAGAGCTGCAGGCGCTCGGCATAGAGCTAGAAATCCGCTATCTCCCCAGCTCCAATCCCGACCCCATCCAACTAGTCATTTAAGAACGTCCCCAATGACTAGGTAGCAAAACGCCCGCCGGCGGTGGTGCCGGCGGGCGCTGCTGTGCGATATGTTTCGTTGTGGGCTTAGTGCCTCATAAAGTGGTATTCGATCACATTGCTGTAGGGGTGACCCGGGCCCACAATGCCCTGTGGAAACAGCGGCTGGTGCGGCGTGTCGGGGTACATCTCGGCCTCGAGGGCAAAGCCGGCGCCCCAGCCATAGTTGGCATCGTCCTTGGCGTGCTCGTCACCCAGCCAATTGCCGGTGTAGAGCTGAACGCCCGGGGCGGTGGTGTAGTAGTCCAGCTCACGACCGGTCCACATCTCCTCGACGTGCATCGCGCGGCGCAGATTACGGCCGTACTGATAGCCATCGATGCACAGACAGTGGTCGTAGCCACGGGCCTGCTTAATCTGCGGGTCATCGGCCTCCATGCCGGGAGCGACGGGGCGCAGCTCGCGAAAGTCAAACGGTGTTCCCTCGACCGGAGCGATCTCGCCGGTGGGGATATTCTGCTCGTTAACGGGCAGGTAGTGGGCGGCGTTAGCAACAAAGAAGTGCTCACAGTCCATGCCGGCGTTATGACCGGCAAGGTTAAAGTACGTGTGGTTGGTCATGGACACGTAGGTGGCGCGGTCGCTGTCGCAGCCATACTCGATGCGAAAGACGCCGGTGCGTGTAACGGTAAACACGGCCGTAAAGGTTCGGTTGCCGGGCAGGCCCAGCTCGCCATCCTTAAGCGAGGTGGTCATGCGCACGGCATTGTGGGCCTCGTCGAGCACAACGTCCCATACGCGCTTGTGCAGACCATGCTCAAGATCGCTGTGCAGGTTGTTGACGCCCTCGTTGGCGGGCATATGCCAGTCCGTGCCGTCGATGGTGATCGTGGCGCCCGCGGTGCGGTTTGCCACAGGTCCGATGGTCGCGCCAAAGCAGGCGGGGTTGTCAAAGTAATCCTCGAGCTTATCGAAGCCCAGCACCACATCGCGTACGTTGCCGGGGATGTCGGGCACATCGATGCCCAACACGGTGGCGCCATAGTCCATAATGCGAACGCAGATCTCGGGCCCGTTGAGGGTGTAACGATGAACGGGGGTACCGCACGGCGCGGTGCCGAAAAGCTCGGAAGTGATCATTTGGTTCCTAACATCGAGGTATTTCCGACAAACTGTAGCGCGAACAGGCGAGATTATCACTACACCCCACTAAAGCAGGGGGTATTTTTCTCAAAAAAGTGATGATTGGAGCTGTGCGGGCGTTCATTTTTGACGCGCACGGGTCTGATACAATTTGTTCGTTACTGTTTGAATGATATGCACGCATAGAACGGCGAGGATTCATCGTGATTAAGGCAGAGCGACAGGATAGGGTTCGCCAGCTGCTCGATGAGCAGGGCACGGTTTCGGTTAAGGAGATTTCGGATGCGTTAGGTGTCTCGGACATGACGATCCGTCGCGACCTTGAGGAGCTTGCGAGCCTAGGCGAGATCGAGCGCGTGCACGGCGGCGCCCGTAGTGCGCAGAGTCGCCCGCACGCTATGTTGCGCCATGAGTATTCGCACAGTGAAAAGCGCACTAAGCATGCCGAGGAAAAGCTGCAGATCGCGCGCCGCGCCGTTGGGCTCATCGAGGAGGGCTCGACCATCTTTTTGGGGACGGGCACTACAGTTGAGCAGATGGCCTCGATGCTGCCGGCGTGCCGCCTACGCATCGTGACTAATTCGCTTTCGGTGTTTAATCTGCTCGAGGCGCGCGAAGACTGCGACCTGTGTCTCGTGGGCGGTATGTACCGTCGCCGCACTGCCGCCTTTGTGGGCCCCACGGCCGAGGACACCTTGCGCGCACTGGGGATCGACGCAGCCTTTATCGGCGCAAACGGCATTCTGGACGGCGACGTGTCTACGTCTAACATGGAAGAGGGCCGCATCCAGCAGCTCGCCTTTAGCAAGGCCGATTCACGCTACCTCATCGCCGACTCCAGCAAGATCGGCAAGCGCGACTTCTACACCTTCTGCCGCCTGGACAGTTTGGACGCCGTGGTGTGCGAGCCGGGTATCGCCGCCGAGGATCGTGTCGCCATCGAGGAGCACACGCAGGTCATTTGCTAGCTAGCGCTACGGGATTGCCAACAGGCGATGCGGGAGGACTTTTACCTCCTGTCATTGTGGAAACCAGCGCGTCAGCGCTACGCGATATGACGCGCAAATGAGGATTCCACTATCAAATCGTCTCAGCCTGTAACAGGTAGGGGTGAAACCACCAACCAGATGTTGCAGATTGAGATTTTTGACCCGGCCTATTCCGTTTGTCTCGATCTGTAACGGTTAGGACTTAAAAACTCGGCTACGTGTTACAGATCGAGACAAAAGAAAAAGAACATTAGGACTTGAAAATAAAGTTTTGATAAGGGATTCGCCCAGTTAAGACGGTGCGGCAGACAATTGAGATTAGTTTGCCTCCGGAGTCGTAAGCATAATGAGTCAGTTCGATGACCGGAAGTTTTGCAACACCATAATTACTGGCTTCGGAATCGCTAAGCTGACGTGCTCTATAGCTTTCCCTAACAGATTGGATAGACTTGGACAAGTCGTCCATGATTCTGCTAAATGCCTGAAAATCTAACTGGTTATTCGGAACGCGCGACTTTGAAATGAAGAACGTATCAGCGCCTATGAAGCTGCCTTCAAGTTCGTAGGTCAATTCAAGACGCTGAATTTCATCGCGACTTTGACATCCAAATTGTTGGAGCATCATTACGGAAATTGGACGACCTGATGTGAGGCCGCCGAAATGTTTGGTGATGGCATCCGGATCAACGCCATCGCAATGGCTTGCAAAGTCAAAGTCTAAAAGTGAATTGAGCTCGCTAACGCGTTTCGGTGCAACAAACGACCCCTTACCTTGGATTCGATAGATACTTCCACGACGCTCCAGCTCACTCATGGCAAGTCGGACGGTTGTTCTGCTTACGGCGTATTCGTCGCAGAGTTCCATTTCTGTTGGAAGTTTATCGTCTGCTTGATATTCATCGACGATCTGCTTGAGCAGCGCGTCGGTGAGCTGTAAATAGAGTGGCCGTTTTTCGTGTGTATCGAGCATTAGAGCCTCAGTTTGCATGTTGGTTATACCTGATGGTTGCCTCAGTCGGGATGTAGCGTGGGCAAGGTAACCTTAACGTATCACAGAGCGGCTCAGCATGACGATCTGATGCCTGTATCCACGAAGGGCTTGTCCGAGCGTGAAGATATTCTGGGGCAGGCAAATACCGTTCATGGAGTCCCCGATATGTTGGAGGTCAGCGCCGGCTGCTTTTGCTGCAAGGCCTATTTTCTTAATGGTCTCGCTGTCGCAGGAGTCTTGACTCGTCCCGTTCGCCGCCATGACGAGAACCTTCTCTTCAATTGACTTGCCTACGTTGTGGGATCGTACAAAGTCTACGATGGCGCGCAGGTCTGCTTCTTGGAAGCAAGGGACGGTGTAGGGGGCTGGCACGAGAAGGATATCGACGCCGAGGTCAACAAACTTGCGCGCAATTTCGAGCGTCATGACAGGTTCCGCAACGCCCGCTCCATGCATTTTTCCGGCTATGACCAGGCCATTGAAATGCTCTTTGGAGAGTTTAATCGAATGGGCGATTGCATCGTTGGAAACGCCGGTTCCAGGGTTGCCCGTCAGGCAGATAAAATCAAATCCGAGTTCGTTAGCCTTTTCTAAGGTCTTGGGAGAGACGCGACGACCCATGGGGATTTCCGTTCGGGATTCAGACATCTCTGCCTCGTTATCAACTGGTTCCAGATTGACGCCAATGGGCCTTCCGCATGCTCGCTTCACCCAAGTGACCGGGTTTTCATTGAGATCATCTGGAATACCGGCAATAACTGGATTGAACACATCGAGCGCGTTAAACAGAAGCAGGTCGGCACCTGCGGCACGTTCGATTTCGGCATTAGTAACGCCGCCGAGAAATTGGGAAGAGGGTACGTTTTCCGCCATGATGGTACGTCCCTCGGAAGCCAGAATTGCCTGCTTTAGATCCATGGGTGACGTGGCGGCAAAATCGGATGCGGACATGTTCAGTAATCGTTTGGGCATTGTTACTTCCTTTGACTAGAACGACAGGCTTGTGACATTGTCTCTAATATTGTTACAACAATATATTCAATATGTTATATCCAATCGGTGAACGGTTGCAAACTTATTGTACTGCTCGAAAAAAATATCATTTAGCTGGGAAAACCTTATATTAATCAACTACCGTTCACCGAATAAGTATTTGAATTCTTGACATATCGACAAAGCGGAAAAAGAATTGGTTATGACAAATCGAGCAAATGATATTACATTTCGCACAAGAACGTATTCACTTACATAAGTGGATACAAACGGGGACGACGACGGCTGAGTCCGGATAAGTCGTTACGTGCCCGGGAATCATGAAAGGATGTGTTATGGACGCTATCGTCAAATTCCTTGAAAAACACCAGCCCCTCTTCGACAAAATCTCGAGGAACATTTATCTGGTGGCGATCAAGGATGGCTTTCTCTCGAATATGCCAATTGTGCTGTTCTCGAGCCTGTTCCTTCTTCTTTCGACGCTCCCTGCCTATGTAGGCATCACGCTTCCGCCTGAGGTGCTGGATTTCTTCAATAAAATCTATGCATATACCATGGGGCTTCTTGGCATTATGGTGGCCGGCACCACGGCGAGCTCACTTGCAATGTCGATGAACCGTCGCATGCCTTCGGGCAAATCTCTCAACCCCACCTCGTGCATGGTTTGTGCCATGTGCGGCATGCTCTTGCTATCGGTGACGAACGATGTTGTCTCGATTGGCGGAGCAGATACATCTGTTTTTGAAACCGGCTATATGGGAACCAAGGGTTTTCTCGCTGCGTTCGTAGCCGCATTCTTGACCGTTAATATCTATAAGGTGTGCATTAGCCATAATGTGACGATCAAGCTCCCCAAAGAGGTCCCTGGCTCTATTGCGCAGAGTTTTCGCGATATCTTTGCATTTGGGTTTTCGATCCTTGCGTGCGCTTTTATCGATCTTGCGAGCCGCAAGCTGCTTGCTGTGCCGTTCGCCAATTTGGTATCCGCTCTCATCTCGCCGCTGTTCTCCGCGGTCGACACCTATCCTGGCATGGCGCTTATCGAAGGCGCCGTCGCACTTTTCCAATTTATGGGTATCCACGGTGCTTCGGTTGTCATGAGTCCGATCAATGCTGCGCTCTACGGCAATACCGTTACCAATCTTGAGGTTTTCCAAGCAGGTGGACACCCGTCAATTGCTCTCACGCAGGACTTTACAAGCTTCATCGGCGGTCTGGGCGGTTCTGGCTGCACGTTCATCGTTCCTATTATCCTGATCATGTTTATGCGCTCCAAGCAGCTTAAAGCCATGGGCAAGGCATCGATTATCCCGGTGATTTTTGGAGTTAACGAGCCCGTTATCTTCGGTATGCCGATTGTTCTCAATCCCTATATGTTCGTGCCCTTCCTAGTGGCTCCTATGGTCAACGCCATTATCGGTAAATTTTTCATTGACGTCATTGGAATGAACGCCCCCATGTATACCATGCCGTGGGCGCTTCCCGGGCCAATCGGTGCATTCCTCACCACGGGTCTCGATCTGCGTTCTCTCGTATTGATGGCAGTGCTGTTGGTCGTTGACTTTGTGATTTACTATCCGTTCTGCAAGGCGTATGACCATCAGCTTTGTTTGGAAGAGTCTGCAAAGGAGACTGCAGGAACCTCGGATGCAGATGCTATTGCCGCACAGGAAAATGTCGCAAAAGCTCTCGAGGCGGTAAAGGACAAGGCGGAGCAGATCCGCGTGCTTGTGCTTTGCCAGGGTGCCGGCACCTCGACTCTCTTGGCAAATGCTCTTCGCGAAGGTGCCGCTGCTAAGGGTATCGATCTGGTTTCTCAGTCCGGTGCGTACGGAAGCCACTATGAGACGATGGATCAGTACAACGTGATTGTTCTGGCACCCCAGGCACGCATGTACTATGACGCTATGAAGGCCGATACCGATCGCCTTGGAATTAAACTGCTCACCACAAGGGGCAAGGAGTATATCGACCTTACCAACGATCCCGAAGGTGCAATTGACTGGATCGTTCAGGAGCTGGCCAAATAGTGGATGCACTCCGTCGTTGATTCGTCGGTGTATAGTACGGCCCTGCAGCTTATTGAGCTGCGGGGCCGTATTTCGTTGAGTATCTAATTGAGACAATGAGCGCAACCGTCGTGAGATCGCATTGGCGCTCTCCGAGTCACCGACAAGCTGACTTTCATCTATGTGACCAATTCGCTTTCGGCCTTTAGCCTGCTCGAGGCGCGCGAGGATTGCGAGCTGTGCCTGGTGGGCGGCATGTACCGTCGCCGCACCGCCGCCTTTGTGGGGCCCACGGCCGAGGATACCCTGCGCGCGCTGGGCATCGATGCGGCGTTTATCGGCGCCAACGGTATTCTGGACGGCGACGTGTCCACGTCCAACATGGACGAGGGCCGCATCCAGCAGCTCGCCTTTAGCAAGGTCGATACGCGCTATCTGATTGCCGACTCCAGCAGGATCGGCAGGCGATACATCTGCCCCCCTGCCGGCGCGGGGGTACCGCTTTACAATGACGCGCAAATAACTTTGAGCAACAAGGATGAGGCTATTCTGGGATATGACTAGACTCCGTATTTCGTCTTTATGTCCCTTGAGAATGAATCGTAGTCTTCATAGAGCTCCTCTCTGCTTTCATCCTCGGCGTGGTTTATACGTTCAAGGAGCTTATCCTTTGGAGCCTCTTTTGTTATTGCGGCCTCGCTATCGGGTATTGTGGATTGCAAGAATAGTTCTAGAGCATGGACGTCTTTGAGTATGTAGCCCGTCGAACGACCCGCTCCTGTTTTTTCGATTGCGCTGCAACAAACAAGCTGACCGAGGGTTCGTTTAACGGTAACCTCGCTGATATCGGGGCAGTTGGATCGGATGTCGGATTTCTTAATGACGCCGGGTCTCTGTTGAAATAGAACGGCGATGCGCGCTTGCTTCGACATGGGACGAGTGCTTGATTCAATTAAGGTACGCTGCTCGAGCTGTCGGTAGGCGGCCAGGGTTGTTCCGAGCATGAAACGGATAAAGGGTACTTCGGTGTTTTGATTTTCATTCCATCCAGTGGAGCTTGCAGCGAGAGCGTTGTAGTAAAGCGCTTTGTTGTCTTCAATAAGTCGTTCGATGCTGATGTAACGCGCAACGTCGTATCCAGTCTTTTCGAGCAGCAGCGTTGTAAGGAGCCGGCTCATCCTGCCATTGCCATCGTTGAAGGGATGAATGCTAACAAAATCGAAGATAAAGCGGAGCGATATAAGGAGGGGATCGCAAACTTGGCGAGATAAAGCATCGTTGAGGGACTGGCAGGCTTCTTTAATAAGTCCCGGGGTTGCTAGAGCCGAAGGGGGCCTAAAGCGCACAAATCGATTACCTTGATCGTCAATGGAGACGATTTCGTTATCGCCATCTTTCCAATGGCCTCCATACGAGATTGCCGTGTGCGCCATGAGGTCACGATGCAACTGCAGAATGACCGATGGCGTTACGGGAATGGAATCGTGTTGCTCGTGAATAAGCGACAGCACATCTCGGTATCCAGCGATTTCTTCCTCTGCGCGGGAGCTTGGCTTGGCGGAATACGCCATGATCGCTTTGAGTCTTTTTTGGGTGGTAACAATTCCTTCAAGTCCGTTGGAGGATCGGGTGCTTTGGATCTTAGCCTCCTCCATTAGGGACGATAGAAGCTCGGGTTTGACTTGACTCAGAGCAAGCTGACGGCCTTTATGCTCGCGTATCGAGAGGAGGAGGTTGGTGATTGGAGTTGCTTCGAGTTCCGCTGGGACTGTGGTGTAATCGAACTGGCGCATGCGGCTCCTTTCGGTATCACGAACATACTTTCGATATCATAATACCATTAAATGATACCGAAAGTATGTTCGTGATACCGAAAACTAGAAACCATGCTTCATAACTGCTTGGAAAGTTCGGATTTGACTATCTTATTGTCTTGATCTGTAACAGGTAGACGGTCGAAAGTGGGCTACGTGTTACAGATTGAGATCTTTTAGCCCTGGTTGCTCGTTCGTCTAAATCTATAACAGTTAGGATTGAAAATCCCTGCTAGATGTTACAGATCGAGACAAACGGCCTGCACGGGCCGAGCCAAAACAAAAAAGGCCGCATGCGAACCCGTGGAGGGATTAGCCTGCGGCCGCCA
>WGSL01000023.1 GCA_014871665.1 Collinsella sp.
AACGATATGGCACCGTGGGGACACATGTATGTCAATCCTGGTCTAACAGAGCCTTTTTTAATCCCCGTCCCAGAAAAATCATCCCAAAAGACTACCTTGCGAAAAAGCGGACACCAAAGGACGTGTCCTCGCAGGCGACAATGCGGCGGTCGCGCAGGATGGTCCGCACGTAATACCAGTCGCCCACACAGCCCGACAAATGCAAGCCGGCCGCCAGGTAGCACAGCAGCGGATAGCCCGAAAACGCAAACCCCAGGGCAAACGCCGCCGTCAAAACAACCGTCGGCGCCAGGCAAATCGCCATATACCGCACACGCGAATACACAACGCCCTCGGCGCAGGCATAGATCATCGCTGTCTCGCGATTCGCCCCAAAGGTCACCTGCGCGCCCGCAGGCGCCAGCAGCTTAAAAAACACACCGTGCACCAACTCGTGCACGGCAAATGACGCCGCGGAAACCGCAGCCAAGCCGACTATCCAGCCCAAGACGGCCGTCCAGCCGCCCGCGTCAGCCGTATCCAAGTCCGCAGGCCCGCCCAGCAGCATAAACACCGGCACCAGGCACACGGCAAACACCACAAGCACGACCATCCCCCACACAAAGCAGGCGTGCAGGAAATCCTCGTCTTCAAACGCATGTATGTTGGAAATCTCATTCATAGCATCTTAGGATAGCGCCCCCGTCACGCACCCGCCCGCATGTGCGATAATGTCGAACGATATGCACGAATTGACCACCGCGTCGCCAGGCCTTGCGCCCGGCCGCGCTCTCACCATATGCGAAGGAGTCCCATGGCATCCAAATACTCCATGAACGACCGTCCCAGCTGGCCTCGCCGCGCCATCGTTACCGCCGGCGAGCCCTACGGCAACAAGGGCCTTCACTTTGGCCACGTCGGCGGCGTCTTTGTCCCGGCCGACTTCTTCGCCCGTTTCCTGCGCGACCGTCTGGGCCGCGAGAATGTCATCTTCACCTCGGGCACCGACTGCTACGGCTCGCCCATCATGGAGAGCTACCGCAAGCTCAAGGAGAGCGAAGGCTACGACAAGTCCATCGGCGAGTACGTCGAGTCCAATCACTCCCGCCAGGCCGCGACCCTCAACAACTACAACATCAGCTGCGATATCTACGGTGGCTCGGGCCTTGAGCCGGCTGCGCAGATTCACAACGAGGTAACCGCCGAGATTATCGAGCGCCTGCACGAGCAGGGCACCATCTCCAAGCGCTCCACGCTGCAGTTCTACGACGCCAAGGCCGGCACGTTCCTCAACGGCCGTCAGGTGATCGGCCGCTGCCCCATCCAGGGCTGCAAGTCCGAGAAGGCGTACGCCGACGAGTGCGACCTGGGTCACCAGTTTGAGCCCGAGGAGCTCATCGCTCCCAAGAGCCAGCTCACCGGCGAGGTGCCCGAGCTGCGCCCGGTCGACAACCTCTACTTCGACCTGCCGGCCTACCTCGACTTTATGAAGACCTACACCGCCAAGCTCGCCCAGAACCCGCAGGTTCGCTCCGTGGTCTCCAAGACCATGGAGGAGTGGCTGCTGCCGGCACAGCTCTATATTCAGAACAAGTTCCGCGAGGCCTTCGACGCCGTCGAGGACCAGCTGCCCGAGCACACCGTGCTGGAGCCCGAGGGCAACAAGAGCAGCTTTACCGTCACCTTCCCCAGCTGGAAGGAGCGCGACGACGCCCACGCGGTGCTCGCCAAAGGCGGCGTGCGCTTCCGCAGCGGCAAGGCGCTCGTGCCCTTCCGCATCACCGGTAACATCGACTGGGGCGTTCCGGCGCCCGAGGTCGACGGCGTTTCCGACGTCACCTGCTGGTGCTGGCCCGAGAGCCTGTGGGCGCCCATCAGCTACACCCGCACCGTACTCGCACGCGATGCCAAGGCCGCCGGCGTAACAGAGGGTGTCGCCGCCCAGGACGCCGCCCTCATGGGCGAGCCCGCCGCCGATTCCACGCAGGTACCCGCACCCACCTACCAGCACAGCTCGCTCGACTGGCGTGACTGGTGGTGCTCGGACGACGCGCAGATCTACCAGTTCATCGGCCAGGACAACATCTACTTCTACTGCATCGCGCAGACCGCCATGTGGGAGGCCCTGGGCTGGAACCTCACGCAGAGCACCGTCAGCGCCTGCTACCACCTGCTCTACATGGGCAAAAAGGCCAGCTCGTCCTCGCAGACGCCTCCCCCGCCGGCAGACGACCTGCTCAACCACTACACCTGCGAGCAGATGCGCGCGCATTGGCTGTCGCTCGGCCTGTCCGAGAAGCCGGTGAGCTTTAGCCCCAAGGCATATGACACGCGCGTGACCGGCAAGGACAAGGACGGCAACGAGGTGCGCGCCTGCGACGACAAGCGCGTTATTGACCCGGCTCTTAAGGAGAGCGCCCTTTTGACCGGCGTGTTCAACCGCCTGGCCCGCAGCTGCTTCTACGGCGTCGCCGTCAAGGAGGGCGACGAGAGCCCCTATCGCAACGGTTGTATTCCGGCCGGCGCCGCCTCTGCTGCCGTGGTCGAGGCTGCCGAGCAGGCCGCCCTTGCCTTTGAGCAGGCCATGTACAAGTTCGAGACGCACCGCGCGCTCGCCGTGTGCGACGACTACCTGCGCGCCGCCAACAAGCGCTGGAGCGATGCCTCCAAGGCCGCCAACAAGTTCGAGGGTAACGAGGCAAACGCCGCGATGAAGCAGGCCCTCGTCGACGCCTTTACCGAGCTGCGCGTAGCAACCGTCCTGATGCACGGTATTGTGCCGGCCGGCTGCGAGCTCATCTGTGAGTACTTCGACGTCGATCCGGTCGCCTTCTTTAGCTGGGATAACATCTTTGCCTCCACGGACGAGTTTGTGGAGAGCCTGGGCGAGAAGCCCGGCGAGCACCGCGTGAAGCCGCTGCCCCCGCGCTTCGATTTCTTCAGCAAGCACGAGAGCCAGTACTAAAACACTCGACATGTAATGGAATGGGAAGGAAAGACGGATGTCCAAGCCGCGTCGTCGTAAGCAAAAAAAGCAGGTTAAACCCGAGCTCAAGCTTAGGCAGTTTGCTGCCACCGAGCTTTCCGACCAGCTTGCCGCCCTTCCCTGCGCCGCCGACCTGCCGCGCTTTATGGTCGACACGGTCGCCGGCGTCTATGCCCTCACCGATGCCGAGCTCATGATCGAGTGCTTTGGCGCCGCAGCCGCACGCCCGGTCACGCTGCGCGCCAACACGCTCAAGGCGACCGCCGAGGACATCGCTGCGGCGCTCGATGCAGCCGGCATCGCCCACAACCCCGTCGCCTGGTACCCAGACGCCTTTATCCTGCCCGAGGCCCAGGTTTCCGATCTGTGGGACCTCGACATCTACCGCAACGGCAAGATCTACCTGCAGAGCCTGTCATCCATGATGCCGCCGTTGGTCCTGGGCGCCCAGGCAGGCGAGGACATCCTGGACATGTGCGCAGCCCCTGGCGGCAAGACGACGCAGATCGCCGCCCTCACGCAGGGACAGGCACACCTCACCGCCTGTGAGATGAACATCCCCCGCGCCGAGAAGCTCGAATCAAACCTCCATCGTCAGGGTGCAAAAAACGTGCCCGTCATGCGCATCGACGCACGCGAGCTCGACGAGTTCTTCCGCTTCGATCGCATCCTGCTCGACGCCCCTTGCACCGGCACGGGCACCGTCATCAGCGGCAACGAGAAAAGCCTGCGCGGCCTGACCGAGCAGCTGCTGAGCAAGTGCGCCCGCTCGCAGCGCGCGCTTCTGGACCGCGCCATGGGAGCCCTCAAACCGGGCGGCACGCTCGTCTATTCGACTTGTTCGATCTTGCCGCAGGAAAACGAGGACGCCCTGCAAGAGGCCCTCGACAAGCATATGGACTGCGAGCTCATCCCCCTCGACGGCACGCCAAGCGAAAGTGAAGCACGCCGCGCCCAGGATGCCGGCGAGGAGCCGCGCGTCGAGTCCAACGCTCTGACCGAGGCCATTGCCGCGGGTCAGGTATCGGCCATCGCCAACGGCCTGCCCGGCACGCTCACCATTCCGCCTAGCCGCGACTTTGAGGGCTTCTACATTGCCCTGATTCGAAAACGCAGCTAGCGCACGGATCCAAAACTCAACAAGCTATCTCTGTGCGCGTTTGCCCTGCTGGTCGCGATGCTGTTTAAGCATCGCGCGCTCCTTGCGTTCGGCCCTTTTGCCCTTAATGGCCGTGACCACAAAGTAGATGACCGCGGCGGCAACGATTGCGGCCACACACAGGCCAATCGAGCCAAACATTGCTGTCAATTCCATACCGCGTCACCTCTCTTTTAAACGGGACATTCAAGATAGCACCTCGATACCCGCCACCACAGCTCCTTCACGTTCGCCGGCCCTTCGGTCTAACGAATGGCGCGGCGGGGAAAAATCAACTCGCCAAACGATTTAGCAAGCACAACGCTGCCGGCACCCTGCCGGCCGTCATCACATAGAATCGAGCCTCCATGGATACCCTCAACGATCTAAACGAGCGCGTCGACGCCTTCGTCGGCACCAGCTCCTTCGACACGCCTGCCGCGGCAAACGACCAAGCTCCCATCGATGTGCCCGCCGAGGTTCACGAGGACATCGTCGCCTCGGTCGATTTCTCCGAGGTCGAGCTCGCAGACGAGTTTACCGAGCCCCAGGTAGCCGTCACGCCCAACGGCCTGCTCCCTATGGAGCCCCTGCCCATCGACGGACGCCTGCGCAAGGCTGCCCTTCGCATGCCCGGCGAGATCGAGGAGGCCAGCGGCTTTACGCTCTTCGGCCGTCGCATCAAATCGCTCATCTACACCACCGACGTGGCTGTTATCCGCAACTCCAATGCCGATGCCGTCTTTGCCGTTTACCCCTTCACGCCGCAGCCGGCCATTACGCAGGCGCTGCTGACCGTCGCCGAGTGCCCGGTCTTCGTAGGCGTGGGCGGCGGAACTACGACCGGTAAGCGCTCCGTGCAGATGGCAGCCGTCTCCGAGATGCAGGGCGCGGCGGGCTGCGTGGTCAACTCCCCCGCTACTGCCGAGATGGTCGAGCACATCACCAACATCGCCGACATCCCTGTCATCGCCACGGTCGTACGTTGCGACGATGATGCGCATGCCAAAGTGCGCGCCGGAGCCAAGATTCTCAACATCGCCGCCGGCAAAAACACACCCCAGGTCCTGCGTGAACTGCGCGAGCACTATCCCAACCTGCCGCTCATCGCGCCGGGCGGCAAGACGCCCGAGAGCATTCGCGAGACCATCGCCGCCGGCGCCAACGCCATCATCTGGACACCGCCTTCGGCCCAGCAGCTACAGACCGACATGATGCAGCGTTATCGCAAGATGAAGGAAGACGCCACACCTGTCATCTCGCGCGACGACGTGCCCATTATCGACCAGGTCGCCGCCGCCGAGGTCAGCCAAGTCGAGAACATGAATCCCGATGTGCCGATTCCCGACGAAGTCATCGAGCGCGTCGCTTCGATCCACGAGCGCGTCGAGGAGCATCGCGCCAACCGCGGCCTCAAGCCGTCACTGCACGGCTTTTTCTTCCGCGGAAAGAAACGCTAGCAAAACATCTTGGCCCGCCCCACAAACGTGAGGCGGGCCGTTTCCGTTTGAGCAATCATGCAGCGACGTGATGGGGCAAATTAATCCACGCGCTTGTCGCCCATAAAGAAGAGCGCCACCGTACCAGGTCCGGTATGCGAGCCAATCAGAGTACCGATGTCATTGATCTCAATCTTGCCTTTAAGCTGCGGAACCTGTTCCTCAATCAGCGCCGCGACCGCCTCGGCATCCTCGCGGCACGCCGACTGCGACATGATGCACTTACCCGAATAATCTGCACCGTCCTGTACGTGTGCCATCATGGTCTTAGCCATCTCGGAAATCGCGCGCTTCTTAGTGCGAATCTTCTCACGTGGCGACAGCTTACCTTCGCAATCGACCGTCATAAGCGGGCAAATCTTAAGCGCCGTGCCGATGATCGCGCTCGCGGCCGAAATGCGACCGCCGCGCAGGTAGCTCGACAGATCGGTCGAGAAGAACCAGTGGTGCAGGTTGAGCTTGTGCTCCTCGATCCAGGCAGCCGTCTCGTCGAGTGAAGCCCCGCTATCGCGCACATCGGCGGCATATTCCAACAACAGGCCAAAGCCCGAAGACGCCGCCAGCGAATCGATGACGCGCACCTTGCCGCCCTCGGGATAGCGATCCGCAAGCATCTGCGCCGCGACGCAGGCCGATCCATACGTGCCCGAAATACCCGACGACAACGTCAGGTGCAGCACGTCTTTACCCTCGGCAACAAACGGCTCCCAAAACTCCTCGTACTCACCCACGCTCACCTGAGACGTCTTGGGCATGGCGCCCGCGGCAATCTGGGCAAAAAACTCGTCCGGCGTAATCGACTGATACAGATCGTCCGTATAGACAACATCGTCGATCTCGTAATGAAAACACACGACAGGGATATTGCGCGACGCAAAGAACTCACGGGTTCGATCGGCGGCGGATTCACAGGTCAGGACAAAATCACTCATATGAGGCTCCTTACTCATTGCTGCGCAAATTATCGCACAGTGAGCCTACATACGGTACATATGTCCACTATTTACCAAATCGAACCAAAAATAGTGAACATCTTTACCACCATCGTCTCCACCGGCCCCACGCATAAATATCTGAAAAAACACCCTCTGTCGTCTCCACCCAACCGCCATATCTACCTCAACTAAATCGATTTACCAAACCGTTCAGCCGACAATTCAGCCGCTGGCGCAAAATCGAAACAAAAGCGGCGCATACTGATAAACGTTTGACGCTGTTTATCAGTTTTATCAACCATATCGGAAGGTGTTTCATGGTCGCATTCGATCGCAACCCGCAAGACTTCAAGTATCTGCGTCTGCTGTCGAGACAGTTCCCCACCGAACAATCCGCATTTACCGAAATTATCAACCTCTCGGCAATCCTCAACCTACCCAAGGGCACCGAGCATTTTATGAGCGACGTGCATGGTGAGTACGAAGCCTTTATGCACATCCTCAACAACTGCTCGGGCGTCGTGCGCGAACATGTCGACGAGATCTTTGGCGACACGCTCTCCTTTGACGAAAAGGGCGAGCTGTGTACGCTCATCTACTACCCGCGCGAGAAGATCGACCTGGTCCGCAGCCGGCGCGAGGACTCGCCAACCTGGTACAAGACGATGCTTGACCAGCTCATCATGGTCGCCCGCTCGCTTTCGAGCCGCTACACGCGCTCCAAGGTGCGTAAGGCCATCCCGCGCGACTACGCCTACATCATCGACGAGTTGTTGCACACGCACCCGGACGAGAACAACTATCGCGTGCGCTATCACGAGCGCATCGTGGAGTCCATCCTGGAGACCGCCAGCGCCGACGACTTTATCGAGTCGCTCGCTTCGCTCATCAAGCGCCTGGCCGTCGACCACCTGCACCTGGTGGGCGATATCTTCGACCGCGGCGGCGGCGCGGCCAAGATTATGGACCGCCTGCTCACCTACCATTCGCTCGACATCCAGTGGGGCAACCACGACCTGCTGTGGATGGGCGCTGCGGCCGGTGAGCCCGCCTGCATCGCCACGGTATTGCGCAACAACCTACGCTACGACAACTACGAGATCCTGGAGAACGACTACGGCATCTCGCTGCGTGAGCTTGTCGCCTTTGCCGATGCCACCTATACCGCCGGTGAGTCCATCACCCCGCTGATCAAGGCCATCAACGTGCTGCTCTTTAAGCTCGAGGGCCAGATTATCCAGCGCCACCCCGAGTTCGATATGACCAACCGCCTGTTACTCGACAAGATCGAACACGACACCGGCACGGTCACGCTCGCCGACGGCAGCGTGTGGCCGCTCACGACCAACGACTTCCCCACCGTCGACCCGGCGGACCCCTATACGCTCACGCCCCAGGAGCAACACATCATCGACAAGCTCGTGTCCGAGTTTGTCACCGCCGATCACCTGCATCGCCATATCGATTTCCTCTATTCCCACGGCTCGATGTACAAGGTCGCCAACGGCAACCTGCTCTTCCACGGCTGCGTTCCGCTCAACGAAGACGGCACCTTTAGCAGCATGAACTGTCTGGGCACCTGGCACGCTGGCCGCGATTATCTCGATTTTTGCGACCACATCGCCCGCCGCGCCTGGCGCGTGGGCGACCGCGACGCTCTCGACTGGATGTGGTACCTGTGGATTGGCTTTAACTCACCCGCCAGCGGACGCCTGGTGCGTACCTTTGAGCGCGCCTATATCGCCGATAAGAGCACCTGGGTCGAGCCGATGGATCCGTACTTTACGCTTACCAAGTCGCCCTCGGTCTGCGATGACATCATGCGCGAGTTTGGCGTCGCGCCCATGGCATGCTCGCCGACCGGCCACATCATCAACGGCCACACGCCCGTTAAAACTACCAAGGGCGAGCAGCCCATCCGCGCCGAGGGCAAGCTGCTGGTCATCGATGGCGGCTTCTGCCGCGCTTACCATCCCAAGACGGGCATCGCCGGCTATACGCTCATCTCGAGCTCGCGCGGCTGCCGCCTCAAGTCGCACCGGGCCTTTACGACGGTTGCCGAGGCACTCACGCGCAACGTGGACATCGAAAGCGAGACCAACCGTTTTGACCAAGCAGACCGTCGCCGCATGGTAAGCGACACCGATACTGGCGCCAAGATCCGCAGCCAAATCCAGGACCTGCGCCAGCTCCTCGATGCATATAGAAACGGTGCTATCGAGGAGCGCGCCTAGCACCACCCGCGGGGATTGGCTAAACTTGCTGAGTTTGTCATCCCCGCGGCGCTTCGGCGCCAGCTTAAGGCAGGTACCATGCAAAAGCTCCTTGCGCAGATCATGAAATTTGGCGTCGTCGGTGTCATTGCCACGGTTATCGACTTTGGCATTATGAATCTGCTCCACTACGGTCTGGGCCTCAACATCCTAATCGCCAACACCAGCGGCTTTATCATCTCACTCATCTTTAACTACCTCGCAAGCATGAAGTACGTGTTTGCGCACAAGGAAGGCATGAGCCGCCGCCGCGAGTTCATCATCTTTGTCGTGCTGTCCGTAATCGGCTTGGCACTCAACGACGGTATCGTGCTGACACTCAACGCCGGCCTGGGACTCGAGGCCAATATCGCCAAGATCTGCGCCACCGCGCTTGTCATGGTCTACAACTTTGTGACCCGAAAAATCTTCCTGGAGGGCGACGAGACCAAGTAACTCGCAACCTTACAGCTTTACGATGCCCACGGATGACGCGCGTCGAGCGCTGCGTTGTTCGTGGGCTTTGCTCGTTTACGGGAAGATTTGCAACGTTTGCGGATTACCTCTTGAATATTTGGCGAGTTCGTATAGTTCTTTCCAAAGACCTTACGTTTCCCATGCAAAAGCTCTAAAGTAACTCGTTGCTCGATTCATCAACGCATTGGATGTGATTACGTGCGCAAGGCGCTGGCACAACCTCATACCAAGCAGTTCCTCAAGTTCGCTGTCGTGGGTCTTATCTCCTTTGGCATCGACTGGGGCATGCTTATTGCGCTCGTCGAGCTGTTCCACCTCGACTTTTTGATGAGCACCACGGTCTCGTTTACCACGTCCGTCGTGGTCAACTACTGGCTCAGCATGAAGTACGTGTTCGACCATCGCGAAGGCATGAGCCGCAAGCGCGAGTTCACGATCTTCACCATCCTGTCGGTGATCGGTCTGGGCCTCAACGACCTGTACATGTTTGTGGGTGTCACGTTTTTGAGCATCGGCTACCAAGCCATGAAGGCCATCGCCACGTTCTTGGTCACCTGGTACAACTACTTCAGCCGCCGCTTCTTCCTCGAGGGCGCACGGTCGTAGTCGATTCACTATTTGCTTGAATGTATAACCGGTTGGAATTCCCGTTCCAACCGGTTTTTTTATTTGCCGAGAGACCCAGCGACCCAGTCCTCTGTGCATGAAAAACGGGCGGCTCGGATGTTTGTCCGAACCGCCCGTTTTTATGCGATATGTCGAGGCCCCTAGCCTGTCACGTAATACCAGACCACGTTGTCGCCGTTTGAGAGAACGTAGTTGCTGCAGGCCGTCATGGGCGTTGTGCCGTTGACGGAGTACATCCAGCCGCTCGTGCCGCCGTGCTGTTTCTCGGCCAAACCACCAATCGCGGAAACATACGTGCCGTACGACGAGCCGTGTGCGTTGACAGAAAGGCCCAGCGCGCACAGGGCATCGTAGACGGTAGCACCTTCGTTAAAGGTAAAGGTGCCGCCAGAAGACACAGGATTGCCCACAGCGCTCGATGTGACCGAAACCGTCACCGTTACGTAGTTGGACTCCTGCGAGCCGCCCTGGCCACCCGAGGAAGCGCTTCCGCCATTAGAGGATGAGGCTCCATCAGACGACTGACCGCCGCCCGAAGAAGCACCGCCAGACGCATTGGAAGTATCGCCGGCTCCCGTATTCTGGTCAGCGGATTTAGCTCCAGTCTTCTTGCTATCCTGACCATCGGACTTCTTGCTATCCGAGCTTTTATCCGATTTCTTGTGCGAAGACTCGGAATCGTCCTTGGCATCATTCGAACCCTTGGGCTCGTCTTTTGCATTATCCGAAGATTTGGAGCCCTCGGAACTGGCCTCGCCCGAAGTCGTAGTCGAGCCAGACGCCTTGGTGTCCTTGGTGACGACGCTCTCCCCCGTCACGGTCTGAATGATCCAGTCGATGGACCAGGCACCGCTTGTGGAAGGATGGACGAAACCCAGCGAGACGACGATCAGAATGGTGCATGCGGCAGTCAGAACGCCAAGGAGCGCCTTGTGACGAGAGGCGGACGCCGCCGAAGCGGCGCCCTTTTGCTTTGGATCATCGAGCTGGATAAACGAGGAGTCGGGCTGTTGCCCGCTGGTCTCCTTGGGCTTATCGGGCATTACCGTCACCCTTACCGCGCTTGGTCAGCACGAAGACGGCGATGAGCGCGAGGCCAATCACGCCGGCGGCGATGCCAACGATGGCGAGCGGATTGGTGCCAGTCTCCTGCTCGGAAGCACTAGAGGACTTCTTAGCAGTGGTCGTGGAAACAGCACCCGTATCGGACTTGGAATCGGACTTCTTGTCGGACTTCTTGTCGGACTTGCCGTCCTTCCTGTCAGACTTCCTGTCAGACTTCTTGTCAGACTTCTTCTCGTCCTTCTTATCGGACTTATCGGAGTCCTTCTTGTCGGACTTGTTGTCCCTGGTCTCGGTCTTGGTCGACACCGTCGTCTTGGTCACCGGCTTCTGGCCCGGGGCAATAGCGCCGCCCTTCGAGCCGGAGCCAGAACCAGCGCCAGCGCCAGTGCCGGAACCAGTACCGGTACTAGAACCGCCGCCGCCATTCGAACCAACGCCGCCATTGCCGCCATTGGAGCCTGAACCGCCATTACCGCCAGGGTTAACGGCATTCTTGGTCCACTTGGCATACAACGTCAGGTCGGCCGTCACCGGCGTACTGAAGTCATACGCCTGCGTGCAAGCCTCATCGGTATACCAACCGCCGAAAGTGTAGCCATCGCGCGTCGGATCGACCGGCTTGACCAGCTTGCCATCGGCCGTAGCAACAAACTTAGTGTCGCAAGCAGACCCGCCGTTGGAGTTAAAGGCAACCGTCCAAGACTCGACAGCTCCAAGTTTAAACAGCGTGCCCGAATCATTAATGTAGTAGAGATTGCCAGATGCATCGGCAATGACCGGAGAGTCACAGTACTGGTAATGGCCAGCCGCATCATAAATCTGCGTCGCCTCTGCATCACCGAGCGTATAGCGATACACGCCACCACCAGCAGAGTAGTTGACGTAATCCTTGCTATCCGCGCCGTTAACGGTGAAGTACACATAGGTCTTGCCGCCCTGAACACTCACCAGCGGAGTAGCAGCAATACCGTTGAGGCCAGCCGGCAGCGCCTTGCCGTCGGCAGCAGCGACCATCGTGGTCTTACCCGTCTTCAGGTTATAGAGAACCAGAGCAGAGCCCGTAGCCGTCTGTCCGCCGACAATCAGATTGTCACCAGACACCGCAGGGGCGCTCAGATTATTCGTAAGGCCCAGATCAACCGTCTTCTGTTCACTCAGCACGCCCTTCGCCGAAAGCGAAATCACATGGAGCTTTCCGTCGTGCGTCATCTGATAGAAGGTCGAACCATTGGACGGATCGGCAATGCAATCGGCATTTGCGACAGCGCCGAGCTTCATGGTCGAAACGACATCGCCCGTCGTCTTATCAATGCACTTAAGCGTACCCGCGCTCGTAGGAACGATGGCATACTTATCCGTCAAAGCCGCACCAGTCCAGTAATAGCCCTCGGCAGGGTCGATGTTCTGCCAAGAAACTTCGCCCGTGGCAATCTTAATGCGCGCAAAGGAGCCGTTGCCGTAGGTCGCGTTGTAATTCTCGTCATACGAAATATCGACCGAGCCTACATAGACGTACTCGCCGTCCGAAACGACGGTGCAGGAGCTCTGCGTCAAGTCCGTCAAACCAGGCGTCAGCCACTTGCAGATCAGCTTGTCTGCAGTAATCGCCTGGACCGCACCGCCGTTGAGCGGAACGATGATAAGGCCATTGGTATAGATCGGACGAGAGGTATAGCTCACCTTGGAGGCAAGCGGCGCAGAGGCAACCTTTTTGCCCGTGGACGAATCGATCTTGATGAGCTCGTTCTCGGTCGCGATGTACACAAAGCCGTTAGCGATGACAGGCTCGCTGCAGTTGGCATACTGCTGACCAGACTCGGCCTTCCAATCGAAGGCCCACTTAAGACCGGCGGCCTGCGCAGGCGTCTTGGCATCCGTTACGGTCGAACCGTTGCCACTGTTGCCGTAGCCGGCCCACTCGGCATCCCAATCAGGAGTCGTCGCGCTCGGGTCCACGACAATCTTGTCGGGATCGGGCATGGCCGAATCGTCGGTGGTATAGGCAAGCGTAACCTTATCGCCGCTCTTGAGCGTAATCTGATTGGCGCAGAGTAAGGAGGGCTCTCCGTTGATATACAGGTGCCAATATTTATTGGTCGCAGCATCCCAGGCATACGGCTTGTGATCGAACGGCGAGTTGATGGAATTGAGGAACCAGTACTCACCACTCTGGGAGCCGTTGTACGTAACGCCCTTGGCCTTCAGGACCGTCTCAATAAGGTTCTGAGCCGTAGAGCCCTCGGGCAGGGAAACATTGCTTGCCGAGCCCCAGCGAGTATTGTTGCCGTTGACATCGGGACCGATAACATCGACAGACCCAAGAACCTGGCCAGGAAGGGCATCGGCGTCAGCACCATACATAAAGGTGACGGCATCGCCCTCTTGGAGCTCATAGGCACCGGCGCCAACGTCGGCGAACTTGCCATTTACATAGAAGCGCCAATAGCTATTAGTCGCAGCATCCCAGCCATAGGACTTACTATCGAACGGCGAAGTAATGCCGTTGAGGAACCAGCCCCAAGACGATTCGCCAGCATCGAGAGTAAGACCGGTCTGCTCAAGGAGATCCTTGGCAGTAGAGCCCGCCTTGAGACTCGTCTGGCCCGTCGAAGCCCAAACCTGCTGCTTGCCGTCCTTGTCCTTACCAAGGACCTGAACGGAAGCATGGACGGAATCGGACGGCAACTTATCGCCCCAGCCACCGTAGAACCACGTAACGGTATCGCCAGCATGAATGGTGACATTGTCTGCCGTGTAGTCGCTCGACTTGCCGTTGATGAACAGCTGCCAATAGGTCGAATAATCTTGGGGCGTACCCAGCTCAACACCGTTGTACTTAAGGCTCAGAATGAAGGAGCCAGCAGCAACGGCGTCGATGTCATTCGCCTCAAGCGCGACCTTCGTAAGGTCAAGTGCGCTCGAACCGGACGTCACCACATACTGCGCGTTATCGACCCAAGTCTGAGTCTTGCCCTGGGCATCGCGACCAATGACGGTCACATTTGCGGCAACCTGGTCCTTAACGACAGGGGACGCGCTACCAGCCGTATAGGCAAACTCAACCTTCTGCCCCTGGGTGAGCTTAACGCTGCTCGCGCCAACCGAGGAAGACGCACCGTCGACGAACAGCTGCCAGAAGGCATAAGTCGTCGGATCGAAGGCAAGCGTACGGCCATCGCTCGGGGATGTGATGCTTTTGAGGTAGAAACCGTATGCCGTGTTCGGATCGTAGTCTGCCTTGAAGCCCGTCTTCTGCTGCAGCTTAACGAAGGCATCCGCAGCCGTCGCGCCCTCGTCGAGCTTGAGCTGCGTGGGTGCCACCCAGGTCTGAGCCTTGCCGTCGGCATCGGTGCCGATAATCGAGAACGAGACCTCGACTTGCTTCTTGGCGACATCGCCGGTTTCTGTCGGGTTCTCTGTCTGAACGGCAGCCGCGGCGGCAGATCCTGCTTGGCCAGCGGATGCCGCTGAAGACTGCTCGCTCGCGGCAGGGCTCTCCCCCGTCGCCGAGCCTTCGTCGCCAGTTGCTGCCTTTGATGCGGCGGCACTAGCTGCAGGCGCGCTCCCAGAATCCGAAACCTCGGCGCCGCTCTGCTCAGCGGCACCGCCCGCAAGCGCTGCGTCCTCGCCCGGCGTCGTAGCCTGAGCCACAGCCTCGGCAATGCCCTCGGCGCCCTCGGCCCACAGCTGAGCCGGCGTGGTGCTGAAGGCCATCGCGAAGGCCAGGAATGCCACCAGGCAGCGCTTTGCCACGCCGCGCGCGATTACGCCACGGCGACGAAGCGAGGCACGCTGGCACTCGTCCTCAAACATATCCATTTGTCTCCTATTGTCTGTACTTGGAGCGTTGCCTTGAAGCTGCCCCACGTCATCGCGCATGTTGCGCCCGAGTTCCCCCATCGGGGTCCCCCTTCCCTCCAGAGCCCTATGCACACCGGCGGCATACGCCGCAGCCGCATGCAAGATGGGAGGCGATCCGACTTAACCTTAACGGCTCAGGCGCGCCGTCCGATCTGCGACGCGAACATCCCGAGCCAAGAGGAATTACGGTTACTGGTACAGCCGGGGACTTGCACCCCGATTCCCCCAAACGCGCAGGAAAACCGCGCATTCGTGCGTCTCCGCACCACCATCTAGGCCATCGATTAAAACCGTCAATATGCTATCACGCAAAAGGGCCTCGCACGCAGGCGAAGCCCAAGGTAAAAGCTATTGTTTGCGAAAGGAAAATGCGGTGACGGTCGCAGCCTCTAGCGCTTGCCGCCGTGGCTGTTGAGCCAGATATTGCGGCCCAGCATAAGCGCCAGCACCAGCGCGCTCACGTAGCCCATAAAGCCAATGACCGGGATACCAAACACAACCGGCTCGATGCGCGCGTAGTACACCACCGACGAACCGATAAACAAGCCGGCGATAACAATAGCCATCGACATGCGGTCGATAATTCCACCCAGCTGTCGCAGCGCCTTATCGCTGCTCATGATCTGCGTGTTCACCTTAAGCTGGCCGCGTGTGAGCATGCGCGAAGCCAAGCCCAGATACTCGGCCGCCTCGAGCGAGCCCTTCGCCGCGCGATAACTGCTCGCTGCAAAGTCGCGGCTCATCTCGCGCATGCGGGCGTAGGTGCTCTTCTCGTTTTTGATGTGCGTCTGGATGATCTGGATCATGTTGACGTTGGGCATGTACTCGGTCAACAGGCCCTCGAGCGTCACCATGCCGCGGGCGAACATCGTCACCACGCTCGGCAGCTCAACGTCATTTTTGCGCGCGAGGTTTAACAGCGAAGTCAAAAACTCGCCGATATCTAGGTCCTTAAGGTCAAGGCCCGCAAAGTCAGCCACGATAAAGTCCAAATCGGACAAAAAGGCCGAATGATCGAGCTCAGCCGAGTCGCCACGCGTCACGGCGAAGCGCATGAGCGAATCCTTGAGCTTGGGCACGTCACCCTCGGCCACGGCGAAAATCATGTCCTTTACGATACCGCGATCGTGACTCGACATGCGTCCGACCATGCCCAAGTCGATAAAGTAAACGATACCGTCTTTGAGGATGATGTTTCCCGCATGCGGGTCGGCATGGAAAAAGCCGTCGTCGAGCACCTGCGTCGAGTAGTCCTCGACAATCGCGGCACCGATCTTTTCCAAGTCATAGCCCTCGGCCACCAAGCGTTCAGGATCGGCGATCGAAATGCCGTCGACGTAGTCCATAACCACCACGTGCTCGGTGCACAGGTCCAGATAGGATTTAGGGCACGTCACGCCATGAACGCTCTTATGGAACTCGTAGAAGTCGTTGAGGTTTTTGGCCTCGGCCAAAAAGTTGGTCTCCTCGCGAAACGAGGTCCACAACTCCTCGACTACGCCGTGCAGGTCAACGAATTGATCGGTGTTGACGAACTTGGAAACGATACGCACCACCGAGCGGATGATATCGATGTCCTGTGCCATAACCTGCTGCGCACCGGGGCGCTGCACCTTGACGGCCACGTCCTCGCCCGTCACCAGACGAGCGCGGTGCACCTGCGCGAGCGACGCGCTACCGAGCGGGTTGGGGTCGATCGCATCGAACATCTCCCCCAGGCGCAGGCCGTATTCTTCTTCCAGACAGCTGAGTACGACCTCGTACGGCACCGGCTCCACGTCGGAGCGCAGACGACGCAGCTCGTCGCAAAAGCGCTGCGGCAGAATCTCGGACCGGTTGGCCAAAATCTGCCCCATCTTGACGAACATGGGGCCGAGTTCCTCGAGCAGGCGGCGCAAACGAACCGGCGTGAGGTTATCCCACACGCGGTACTTTTTGACCAGGCGTACAATCTGCCCAATGCGTTCGCGACGACCCGCCGGCGTGAGCTGGTATTCCTCGTCCGGCGCCATCGCGTCGGGCTCCTCGGGCACCATATCGACGGCGCGCGGCTTCTTGCGAGCGCCCGAGACGGCGGCGTCGACCTCATCGACAACCGCCGCCTCGTCACCCAAGGGATCTAGATTGTTGTAATCGGTGGTGGAATCTGCCATCTGCGCTGCTACTCGGCCTCTTCGGTATCCTTCGCATCGTCGGGCTCAACGGACTCGACGGGCACCGAGGTCACGTTGTCCTCGACCGAATCGACGATGTCGCGCACATGGGCCAGGAAGGCAGTGCGCTCGGGAGCGGTCATGACGCGGACGCGGGCAAGGATAAGCTCGTCAAGCACGCGCTGGGCCGCGGTCTCGCCCTGCATGCCCAGACGCTCGGTCAGGTCGGAGATGGTGCCACCGGCCTGCTCGAACATATCGGACACGCTGCGGGCGATATCGGGGGTGGCGGTGTCCTTGCGGACCTGCTCGCCCTTGGTGTTAAGGTCGTCGAGGACCTTCTTGCCGCCTTCGACAGCAACGGCGGCAGCGCCAAAGCCAACGTTGATGGCGCCGTTAACAAGCTGATCGAGTTTCATAACCATGGTTGTCTCCAATCATAAACAACTGCATTGGCGTTCTTGTACCCAAGATCGAGTGAAAGCGACAAAGCGTTTTAGCGCTATTCGATCGACGGGAAATCCCTACCTCACGTTGTCGTTCATCGCGAAAGAGTTCTTCATGGCGCAGCTCGTGGTGTAGAGCACCTTGCCCAGTAGAGCATCGGTCTCCACACGAACACACTCGGCAAAGGCCTCATTGGCGCGTGCAAGCTCGGCAGGCACCTCGGCCTCAGGCAGAGCGGCTACGGTAGCATCGACGTCATGGATCTGCTTGTGGCCCATGCCACCGACCTTCTCCTGGTAGTCCTCCACAGCGCGGCCGCACTCATGGAAACGGACGTCAGCCAGGGCGCCGATCAGGCGGTTGGCCCAGTAGAAGTTTTCGGACGTCACGCGAGCCTGCGTGTCGGCATAGTACTCGGGCATGGTCTCGACGTTGGCGTACAGCGGAACCAGCGCGTTAAACGAGTTGGAACCAAAGGCCATCCACTGCACGGCGCGATACGCCGGCTGCGCATAGGGGCGCAGCTGCAGCACGGCGAGCTGGCTGTTGCGGTTGATGCCGATGGGGCGATAAGCGCCACGCGTGGCGGGCGTGCCCTTGCTGCCGTAGCAGTCGTACTCCGTGCCCTGGTAGTGGCTCGAAAGCACGTACTTAATGTCCTCGATGGTCACCTTGCGCTCGGGCACGCGGCTCCAGGGGATATCGTCGCTCTCGGGCGTGTAGTCGGCGTCGGGGCCATCCCACACGTCACTGGGGTTGAGGCAGCGCTGCATGTACCAGGCGCGCGGCGTGTTGTAGACATGGTCGCTGTCGCTGTGCGAGCCAAAGGCCTCGCGCGGGTTAAAGACCGCAGCCGGACCGTCGCCCTCAACGCCCAGCGTCAGGTCCAAATGCCACTCGGCCATCCAGGAGCGCAGGTCGGCGGAGCACATGTGGTCGGCCTGGGCGCCCTCGGCGTCATCCAGGTCAAAGCTGTCGATACCCAGCTGGTTGGGCATGGTCACATAGGCGTCGTCAGGCACGCGCTTTGCGATCCAATGGTGACCGCCGATGGTCTCGAGCCACCAGATCTCGTCCACATCACTAAAGGCGATGCCGTTGTTCTCGTAGGTGCCGTAGCGCTCGAGCAGGTCGCCCAGGATACGAACGCCGTCGCGGGCGGACTTGGCGTACGGCAGGACCAGGGTCACCATGTCCTCCTCGCCCAGGCCACCGGGCTGTGCCGGAACGTATCCATCCTCGCCTTCGTTGCCCCTAGCGGGCACGTAGTCCACAAGCGGGTCGGCGCCGCGGACGCGCTCGTTGGTGGTGAGCGTCTCGGTTGCGGACATGCCAACATTGAGCTCGTTGAATCCGGCCTCGGCCCAAATACCGTGACCGGGAACGACGTCGGGGACGCTCGTGTAGCGCATGGGATTGTCGGGCAACTCAACGGTCAGGTGGCTCAGGACGCTCGTGTAGACACGCGGCTGCTCGTCGGGATGCACCACGCGCATGCGCTTGGGCTCAAACACCCCGTTGGACGAGTCCTCGTTGCGGGCGACCAGCGTCGACCCGTCGTAGCTCGCGTTCTTACCAACCAAAATCGTTGTGCACGGCATGCGCATCCTCCTTGAGCGAAGAAATCAAACGGCAACAGTGTATCGCTTCGACGCAAAAAGGGCGAAACCACGGCCTCGGCAGCCCCCGTGGTCAAAAAATGCCAAATATGAGTACTGTCACCAATTTAGTGGCAGCAAATTTCCCTGTAACGAGTGCCGAAAATCCCCATTTGCCCAAAAGCAAGACAACGTTATTCCCCATAAGTTCAATAAAATAGGCTTCCTAACGATAATGGATACCGTTAGGAAGCCAAAAAGACGTAAGACATATGTGACTATCTTGGCAACAGTACTCATATTTGGCATTGTTTGACCACGTGGTATATAGCTAACCCCCTCAAACAGCCCAAAACGCCTATTTCGATGCGCGCTCCGCCGCCTCAATCACGTGTTTGGCGAGAATCGCGGTGGTCACAGCTCCCACGCCGCCCGGCACAGGCGTGATGGTGTCAACAACCGGCTCTGCAGCATCAAAATCAACGTCCCCGACCAACTTGCCAGCGGCCTCGTCCCAATTAATGCCAACATCGATGATTGTCTGGCCCTCGCGAACCGCGTCCACACCAATCGTGTGCGCGCGCCCAACGGCCGCAACCACAATATCAGCCGCACGGCACTCGGCAGCAAGGTCGCGCGTATGCGTATGGCACGTCGTCACGGTGGCATTGCACGCCGTAAGCATGGCGGCAACGGGACGCCCGATCACCAGCGAGCGCCCGACCACAGCAACCTTAGCTCCATCCAGCTCAACGCCGTAATGATCCAGCAAAGCAAGCACGGCTTCGGCTGTGCAGGGGGCAAAACCCTCGCCGCGCCCCGAAAGCGTGGTGAGCAGTGAAGCCGGCGTCATGGAGTCAACGTCCTTGGCGGGATCGAGCGCTGCGGCGACGGCGTTCTCGTCAAGGCCGGCGGGCAGCGGGCGGAACATCAGACAGCCATGAACAGCCGAATCGGTATTGATGTCCTCGACGGCCGTCAACAGCTCGTCCTGCGAAACATCGGCAGGAAGCAAAACGCGGCGAGCCTCAATGCCAACCTTCTCGCAGCGCTTGAGGGCACCGCGCTCGTAGGACAGGTCGTCCTCGCGCTCGCCCACACGAACGATGGCCAGCGTCGGTACAACACCGCGCTCGCGCAGGGATGCACAGCGAGCAGCAAGTTCCTCGGTCAAAGCGCGAGCAACGGGAGCACCCTTCAGCAGTTCAGCCATGGCTATCCTCTCTTCCTTGCAGCGTCGGAGGCGCGGCGCGCCAGCGCATCGGCGCGCGGCAACCATGTGTCGAGCAACTCATCACACGCCGTCTCGAGCTCCTCAGCACGAACGCGATCTTTCATAGACGTGGTGTTCGCAAAGAGCGTCAAGCTCGCGCCCTGCATAGCGGCACGGCAGAACACGGCGCCGCACGCCACATCGGACAGCAGCTGACGCGAACCCTTGTCGGCCATGTCCTCGAGCAGCGCCAGCGCACGCCCGCAGGCATCCATAATGCGATACGGCGGCATAGCGGCCACATGCAGCGCATCCTGAATCGCGGTCGCTCGAGCCGGATCGTCACGCGGAATACCGTACGCCGTGGACACCTGCCCGTAGGCACGAACGTCCTCGGCGACCAGACCCACAAGTTCCTGCGCCAACTCATCCGCCTGGGCAAACGCGCGCGTCAGATCGTCTGCGCGATCGGCAAGCGCAGGGTTTGTCGCCCCATAGCGAGCAACCATCCCGCAAAGCGAGGCGCCCAGTGCACCTACAAAGGCGCTCGCGCTACCGCCGCCGGGAACCGGCTCGCGTGCGGCAAGCGCCTCGGCAAACTCTCGACATGTTTTATCCATCATCTCTTGGCTCATACGCACGCACCTTCAAGTCATATACATCGGTCGGGTGGCAACCGCCGACCGACCGCATCAATCACATAATGGTGCTAAGTCTAGCCCATAAGTACATGAGCGTCAGCGCACCTGGCCATCGCGGATTTCTATGACGAACGATAGGCGTCGGCACCGCAAACATGGGACACATGGCCCACCTTTCGAGACTTCCGGACGTCAAAAACTGAGGCATATCTATAAACAAGGAACCTGTTGGGGCAACGCCCACGCACGCGCGCCCCATTAAATCAACGGGCACCTCACCCCGGGGAGGGCCGACAGCATCGGCCCTCCCCTCTTTTGCGACCGCACATATTGCCACTTGTCGGCGCAATTCCAGCCCCCAGAATGGGACACATGGCCCACCCGAGCGAGCCGCTCGCGCGTACAGTAAAGGCAGGTAATCCATGGGCGGTTACAGATCGAGGAGGACACGACCATGAAAAAGAAGGCCTTTGCGATTCTCACCCTCTGCATCAGTCTCTTTGCCGCAGTTGCCTTGGTGGGTTGCGGTGGCAGCGACGGCGCTACCGGCAGCAGTGGTGGCGGTGGAGCGGAAAAGCCAGCCGTGGATATGAGGACTGACTTCATTTGGTTTAAAGTCGAGGTGCCCGAGGGCGTCGAAATCACGGACGTCGCAGGCGATACCGCCGACAGGGCCCAGTTTAAGTTCACCGAGAGCGAGCATGCCAGTGATCGCTTCATCCCCGTCTTCGACTCTGACAAGAACGCCGACGAGCTGTTCGACTACGAGGCCAAATGGAAGGCCAACTCTGGATGGACCGAGAGCGATCCCGTTAAGTACAACGGCAAGACCTGGCGCAGTGCCTACTTCACGCACTCGGGCGGCGTAACGACCGAATACTTCACCGACGTTGACGGCGGCAGTGTGTATGTGCGTATCGACAACGTCGAGGAGCACAAGGACGCCGTCGAGACCATGATGAAGTCTCTGGAATTTGCCGACGACATCGCCGAGGCCAAGACCGAGGCCATGGACGTCAAGCTCGACGATATCGAGATCAAGCGCTAAGTAACTGGCGAGCGCAGCGGGAAACACGGGCGCAGTGCTAACAAGCGGCGGTACCCCAGCGCTTCGTACCCAGGGAGGGCCGGTAAACCGACCCTCCCTTTCTTATGCCGGTAGCCAACGAACGCGAGGATGCCGGACGCCGGAACCGCTCCAAATGTAGCAACAGTACGAAAACGACAAACACCCCAACACGTCCGCCCGCCGATTTATTGCGCCGCGCAGACAATTAAACCAGCATCTTTAAACATCTGAGCAGTATAGTGACCAAAACTATCGCATAACCGCACTCTACGAATGGAGAAGTTATGACCGAACACCACGCCATCAGCCGCCGAGCATTTACGTTGGGCCTTGGACTCGCGGCGTTGTCGCCACTTGCAAGCCTGCCCGAAACCGCGGCATTGGGCATTGGCCCACGAGCGGCATTTGCAGACGACGCTGCCACAGCGTCGGTCAGCCTCAACAATTTCGTCATTCGCCTTCGCCCCGCGGGCTATTTTCGTACCGCAAGCGTTAACGAAGACGGCAACGTCATCGGCAACGTCTGCCATCTGTTTAATGACGGCACGTCCAGCAAGCTCATCCTTGAGAACGTAACGACCAAGAATGACGATACAAACTGGTATGCCATCCGCACCCTGCTCAATTTCGAAGAGCACAAGAAGACGGGCTACAGCATTTGGTCGGTCGACGGCGACTCGGACAAAGATGGAAAGGTCATCCACGTATGGAGTGGCGAGCATGACGGCAAGGCCAGTCGCTCTTTTGCGTTCGAGCGTCAACCAAACGGTACCTATATCATCCGAGACCGCACGGTCGAGAAAGAAACCGAGAAAAAAGACATTAAGTACCTGGCCATAGAAAAGGACGGCAAAGACCAGGACAACAATAAGATCTGCCATAAGAGTAAGAGCATTCCGTGGGAGCTCGAGCTTGTCGGTTACGACAAGGGCGAGATCAATACCACGGTTAGAAGTATCGACTGGATCACGTATAGCAGCTACGTCGACGGACCATGCTGGATGAAATACGTCGACGGCAACAAATACCTCGACGAGCTGAGCATCCCGGGCACGCATGATTCAAGCACCTGCAGCGTCGACAACGACACCGAGCCCCAAACCTCGCTTGCAAAGTGCCAGCAGGATTACATCCCCACGCAGCTGCTCGAAGGCATTCGCTATTTTGATATCCGACTTGGAAAGAACAACGAGAACGGCGACCCCGGCATCGACCATGGAATATGCTACCTGCTCAAAAAAGACGGGGGCTTTATACATCTCTCCGATGTCATCGGTTACTTCAAAACATTTTTGAACGAAAACCCGTCAGAAGCGCTCATCATGCTGGTGTCACGAGGCAACGACGAAGCCACCGACGACAGTGTTACGACGGCTTTCGCCAATGTTATGGACAATAACTCCGATCTGTTCTATACGTCGAGCCATGTCCCCACACTGAACGAGGTGCGCGGAAAGATCGTCTTGTTGCGTCGATTTAAACTCGCCGGCGACAGTGTAGACGGCCACACGTGGGGCCTCGACCTCACCGAATGGGACGACAAAATCAAGACGCATTCCGGAAAGTCCATGTGCCTCGTGAAATACGAGCAAGGCTTTGAGGCTGCGGGCAATACGGGCGACAAAGAGCCCTATAGCACAGCGGTATATGCCCAAGACCATTACAACTGCACGGGGTCCAGTAAAATCGACTGGGTCGATATGGCCCTGAAGGCAGCGTCCGAGTTCGAGCGCAGCACCGTAGATATCACTGCCGCGGACGGGACAACGGTGCAGGCAACGGAGCGCTGCTGGTTTATCAACTACACGAGCTGCACGCAAAACAACCCTTTTACCGCAGCGCGAGTGGTCGACGAGCACCTGTACAAGAGCTCGTATATAAACAATAGCGGAGTTGAGAGCACAAAGGCGGACTGCCGCAAGCACATTGGCATCATTGCGTCCGACTTTGTTGATGCGGCACTGGCCCGAAGCATCTACCAGCGCAATTACGATACGCAGCACAAGCAGACGGCTTCGTGCTACCTTCCAGCCCGCATGCACATGACATATGGTGACTCGCTGAGCGACGCCTCGCTCCAGGACGGCAAGACCGTTGGCGAGGGTCATTTCCGCCTCGTCGACAGCAGCAACGTACTCAACGTGGCGGCTTCGGGAAGCGCTTTTGCCATCGAATACGTTGATGTCGATGCCTTGGGCAATGAGACCGTTATAGGGCTGCAGGGATCCGTGCCCATCGATATCGATCCGCGCGTGCTGACGCCTCATTTTGAGGGACTCGAAGGCCTTAAGGCCGGCGAGGACGTGCGCGCCAAGATTGCGGCATCACTCGAGGGCAAGCTCGAAACCGATGCCTGCACGGCCCAGCTCGAGTTTATGCACGATGCAAACGGCGCTCCGGGCACGGCAGTGGCCGAGGGTGAGGCATTTGCCGCGGGGACGTATTGGGTGCGTGCGAAAGGCCTGTTGGGCGACGCGGCGCAAAACTACACGCTTGCCACCGACGGAGCCGCAAGCTTTACCGTAGCGGCCTCGGGCAGTGCAGGCGGCGCCGGCACCGGCACTGGCGCCAACGCGGGCAGCGCGGACAAGAACGGTAAGGGCAACAAGGGCAAGGGCTCGGGCGGAAAACTCGCCGACACAGGCGACGGTTCCGGCATTGCCGCCGGGCTCGCCGCTGCCGCCGTGGCAACAACGGTTGCCGGCGCAGCAATGCTTGCCAATGACCGCGAAGACAACGAAGGTGCTAGCGAATAGGCAAGCCAGTCTTTTGGGCGCATCAACTCAATCGGGGCGTAGAATACCGTTCTGCGCCCCGATTTTCACCTTGGCCCGTACGCCGTTATCGGCTACATCACCATGTTCAGCGCGTTAACAAACTCCTGGGCCTTCGCACGACTGCTCGGGCTAAAGACGCAAGCGGTTAACAGTCGATTGCGCAGAAAAACGTCGCGGCCCTTGATCCTGTTGACCCCCGTGATGTCCTTAAGGTAAACGATCTCGGTGTGCTTGCCGCCAAACATGCCCTTCTTGAGCACCTCGATACGGTTAGGCTAGATCTTGACGTCTCTAAACCTGCCCGAACCTTTGTCCTGGAACAGCAAAGTGTTGTTATCCATGCGTGTCACTCCCGCGGGGTTCGCTAAAACTGCCTCTATGGCCACATTTTAGTCACCGCAAGGCTCCCATGCGAAGGTGCCAGACAGCACAGCAATTCGTGTCCGCGCGAGGCTTTAAACTAAATGCGATAAAGATGCATTCCACAGGAGGAAAGTGGGCGATGGTGATGGGCGAACTGGCAAACCGCGGAGAATCGGCAATCGTGCCCGAAGGTTTTTATAAGCAGGTTTCCTCGATTCTCAACGCTGCTCGCGACAAGGCATATGCCGCCGTTAACTTTGCGATGGTTGAGGCATATTGGGAGATCGGCAAGAGCATTGTTGAGGAACAAGGCGGAGAAGAGCGCGCCAGGTATGGAGAGGCGCTGCTTAAAGGACTCGCGACCAGGCTTACCACAGATTTCGGCAAAGGCTTTGATACCTCAAACCTCCGCTACATGCGGCAGTTTTATTTAGCATTCCCAATTCGTGACGCACTGCGTCACGAATTGAACTGGACACATTATCGCAGACTATCTCGCATTCCCGACCCCGAAGCTCGCATTTGGTACATGAACGAATGCGCCGATTCTCGTTGGAGCACGCGTCAGCTCGAACGCCAGATCAACACCATGTTCCGCGAGCGCCTACTTGCCAGCAAGGACAAGGAGGCCGTCACCCAGGAAATCCAAAAGAGCGCCCCGGCTCGTCGCCCCGAGGATATCATCCGCGACCCATATGTACTGGAGTTTTTAGGTTTCTCGGACGATACTGCGTTTCGCGAGAGCGATCTAGAGCAGGCGCTCATCACGCATCTTCAGAAGTTCCTGCTGGAGCTTGGCCGTGGTTTCGCTTTCGAGGCGCGCCAAAAGCGCATCACCTTTGATGGGCGCCATTTCTATATTGACCTTGTTTTTTACAACTATCTGATGCGCTGCTTCGTGCTCATCGACCTTAAGACGGACGACCTTACGCATCAGGACCTGGGCCAGATGCAAATGTATGTGAACTACTACACGCGCGAGCTCATGAACGAAGGCGACAATCCGCCCATAGGCATCGTGCTCTGCGCGGACAAAAGCGATTCGATTGTCGAGTACACGCTGCCCGAAGACAACGACCAAGTGTTTACCGCCAAATACCTGCCGTATCTTCCAAGCAAGGAAGAGCTGGCGCGCGAGCTGAGTGCCGAGTACCGCGCCATCAACGAAGCGACTAATGGCGAAACGCAAGGGTAGCAGCACGTTGCGACCGAAGCCACCGCAGCCGTCGCAGGCGCACTCGCGGTTGCGACGCACGCTACGAAACAATACCGGTCATGGACGCCGGCAACGACATTCTAGCCGTGGCTGGCGAGCGTGACCTGACAGGCAAAGACGCGGCCTTCGTCTGATGTGGGTCCATTGGCTGCCACAGAAAAGGGCCGGTTGCAGCCGGCCCTTTAGACGATAATACCTGCGTTGCCCGCGCTTCCGAAGTGTGACTAGCTGAGGAGCGGGTTCCGCGGCACATCCTGATTTTACCCAGCGAGACGGCTCTTTTGCAGCCGCTCCACCGATTATTTACATCTGGCACCCTCAAACAATCAGACGACAGTCCGCACTCCTGCGAGCTGCCCCGTTCCTCTAGCTATCGGATCGCAGCGCCAACTGACACCACTCCCCTACTTACCAAATAGCGCACCCAGCAGGCCGCGACGTTTGGGTTTTTCTTCTCGGTAGGAACCCTCGGCAACCGCTGCCACCTGACGCGGCTGTTCGCCGTCTCCACGGCGCACGATCTGGTATAGGAAGGGCGATTTAATGTATTTGACCTCGATGGGCGTGGCGTGCACGGTGCTTTCTCTGGACAGATGCAGACTCGGGTTGAGCGGCGCCACCACATGCGTCTCACGCTTGTCGCTAAACACCGCCGCGGCCGCGCGGCCCGTCTGGCCGTTTACGGCAATGCGCACCTGCTCGCCATCGCGGCTGTCCGTCGCCGGGCGATCGACAAAGTAGACCGGCACCATCACCAGGCCGTCCTTATGCTTGCGAGCCTTGCGCGCCCAGGTGCGGATGCTCTTTTTATTGAGCCCCAGCACCGCCTCGGCATCGTTGCCGGCAATGTCGAGCGCCAGCTTATCAATGACCACCTGGTCCTTGGTAGACGCATCGACGGAGACAACGCGGAAGTCGCCTTCCTGCATAGCGGGATCGAACGGCCCAACCTTGGCAAAGTCCCAAGGCTCCAAAATGCCCATAAGGCGAACGTCCAGGTAGTTTGCCCGCGGATACGCCCAGTCGAGCACCTCGTAGTACACCAGGGTCTCCTTGCTCAGCCCCTTGCCCGGGAAGGACGCCATCATGCGCAAATCCGCGAGCGCCATGGGGAAGTAGAAGAGCGACATGTCATTTTGAATCGCGTCTTCCACGTCGTGCCCGGCAAAGGCATCGGGATACTGGCGCACCAGCTGCAGCGCGTTGGCACGTGCCTGCTGCGGCGTTATCTCGCAAGGAATACCCTGCTCAGGCACGTACTCGGCACCAACGCCCATGGTCAGACGCTTGCTAAAGGTACCGGGCTTGAGTAGGTCGGCAACGCCGATCTTATTTCCGCAGGACGGGCACTCAAGCACGCGCTGAGTGGACTCGCCTTCAAAGGACGCTCCACAGAAGGGGCAGGGAATGCTCACGTGCGTGGCTTCTTGGAACTCCTGCGCCGTGCCGCGGTCCTCCCACAGCAGATGCTCCAGAACCGACTGATTGCGCCAGTGTGAATTAAAGAAATACCAGTCCGGGTCCTCCGGGCGCTCGAGCTGCGACACGTGGGTGAGCTTAAGCAGTCCATCGACAACCGTCAGTGGCGTATGGCGAATGCCCAGGGCGCTCTTGGGCTCCCCCGCATCGGCCTGCCACGGAACGACCGTGCCGCAATAGGCGCACTCAAAGCTGCGTTTAGCCTGGTGTGAGTACATAGGGCCGCCGCAGTTTTGGCATTTAATGGCAAACATCTCGTCCATGAATACGTCCTCCTTTGCGCAGGGGCTGTCGACATTAAGTATGTCGGGCAGGCAGGCACATGCCCATACCCATGTGGCCCAAAATGGAGCACCCGGTCGGACAAGAAGGGCCGCTCGTTAGCTCCAGCAGACCATTACTGCATTTTCTGAGCACCGGCGCACGGTGCGCCCATGCGAGCTACACTATCCCCTTAACCATGATTGTGAGGACGATCGCCATGCTATTTGTAAATCGGCTGGTACATACGCTTGTTCCCGGCAGCGAGGGCGAGCCGGTCGATACGACTCGCCGTACCAACGCGGGCTTTGCCGCAAGCCTCATTTGCATTGGCCTCAACATTACCCTGTGTCTGGCCAAGGGCATCGCGGGCCTACTCGCCGGCTCCGTCTCGCTCATCGCCGACGCCTTCAACAATCTCTCCGATGCGTCGAGCAACATCGTGAGCCTGCTCGGATTCCGACTTGCCAGCCGCCCGGCAGACGAAGACCACCCCTATGGCCACGGCCGCTACGAATACCTCGCCGGTCTGGTTGTCGCCGTCCTCGTTTGTGCCGTCGGCATCAACCTGGTGCTCGAGTCCGTTACCAAGATCATCAAGCCCTCCCCCACCGCTTACACACTCGTTTCCCTTGCGGCACTGGCTACATCCATGCTCGTCAAGTTCTGGATGGCGGCGTTCAACCGCACGCTGGGCAATCGCATCGACTCGGAGACGCTCATCGCCACGGCGCAGGATTCCAAAAACGATGTCATCGCCTCGGGCTCGGTCTTGGCGGCGGCGCTCATTTCGCAAACGACCGGCTTTGACCTCGATGGCTGGGCGGGCCTGGGC
>WGSL01000024.1 GCA_014871665.1 Collinsella sp.
CGTAGCCCTCGTCGGCGACCTTGTCGGCGAGCGCGGTCATCTTCTTGCCGGTCTCGTAGAGCGCCTTGCCGTCCTCGAGATAGCCCTCCTGGTCGAAATGCATGATCTCGATCTTCTCGGTTTCCTTCATTTGTCTCTCCTTTCTGGGGTTGTTTCCACATCCCCCATGCCAACGGGCATCAAAACCCGCTTACATTCCGTAACACTCGGCCGCTTTGGCCTTAAGCGCATTGACTGACTCTTCGTAGCCCTCCGCCTTGACCTCCATTTGCTTGGAGACAGCATCGAGATACGGGTGAACGTCCCATGACTTCAGACGCTCGGCGATTATTGCCGCAATCGTCTGGAAGAACACGAGATTGGGAATTGCACTGAGCAGCGGAGCCACCTGAGGCACCACAACCTCGTGAGCCCTACCCTTGGGATGGGCCGTGAGCAGCACCGTTTTTGCCGTAACGTTCGATAGCGCATCGGCGATATTCGCAAGACGCTCCGACCCCTGCGGATCGTCGACAATAAACACCAGGTAGCCCGGAACAATCTGCATCTCGGGACCGTGGACGAACTCCTCGCCTTCGTGATGCATGGCAGGAATCTTGATGGTCTCGCTCAGTTTGAGCGCCGCCTCCTCGGCAACACCGTAGTTGGGGCCGTTGCCGACGACCATAGCGGGCGTGTGCTCAGAAAGCTCGAGCATGTGGTCTTGGACATATGCCTCGGCGGTCTTGCACATCACGGCATTAGCCTGGATAGCCTCGCGCAGGCCATCAAGACGCTGAGCAACGCCCTTGGCGTCAATCGTTCCGCGCGCCTGACCGCCGTAAATACCAAAGAGCACCAGGTACTCAACGAGAACCTCGACGCCCAGAGTCACAAAGTCCACCGACTCGACACCCACACCGTAGTCAAGAACGATGTCGGCGTGTTCCTTGATGGGTGCCTCGACGTTTGCCGTGAGCGCAACTGCAGCCATATCGTGTGCGCGCATGTAATCAAGAGCCGCGATCGTATTGGTCGAATAGCCACTCTGCGAAACGGCAATGTTGAGCGCATGCTGTGGATAGGTGTGTTCAAAATCGACGAAGGCCTCGGGCGTCACAACGGACACCTGCATCTGCAGCGTATCTTGCAGGAAATCGCGGGTGCAATCCGCAGCATGGCGCGACGAACCCGAAGCAACGATGCGCAGTGCGTCAAAAGAACCGGACTGGAAAATATCAACGAGCTGCGCTACCAGCTCAGACGAACGCTCGAGGTTCTCCCCCATACGCACATGGGCAAGCTGAACGTAATCGAGCATCTTCATCGTCTCACCTCGTTAGAAATCATTAGTATTTGATACCAATCACAGTTACAGGTTACGGCTTTTTGATACCTCTTTGTCGATTAATTTATCCCCTTCGGCGAACGGTCGATTTTGAGCCATGTAAGGTTGTATATACAGTCGGTCAAATTGCCCAAACAGACCGGCTGTTACCGCGCGCGATGCAAAGCCCCAGCTAGTACGTATAGGTGTAGCCGCCCGTATCGCCACGATTGAAGGACTTTACATACTCGATAGCCTGACCGCTCGCGTCATAGCTCACGCATTCCAAAAGCAAAACAAGATCGCCCTGTTCCAGTCCAAGGAGGCCGGCATCTCGTGCGCCCAGTGCCTCGATATCGAGCTTTTCCTGTGCCATGACTGGCTTTCGGCCCAGCATCTCATAGGTCTCGTACAAACTGAAGACCGACACGTCAATATCTTCGATGGTTGGGAACAGCAGGCAGGGAATCAGCGCCGTCTCAATCGATACGGGGCTACCGTTTATGCAGTTCAGGCGTCGAACGGAATAGAGCAGGTCGTCCTCGGCGATGCCAAACAGGTCGGCGTAATATGGCCCCGCATAACGCTTGGAACGCGCGAGAATACGGACGGACGGCTCGCCGCCCGAAGCACGGACCGATTCACGGAAACCGACCGTGCGTTCAAAAAAAGCAGGTACTTTCTGCGCCACAAAGGCACCTTTTCCCCGAACACGGCGAATCTGCCCGCGTCGAACCAGCTCATCGACAGCGCTTCGGATGGTCAAGCGTGTCGTACCAAATTCCTCGGCGAGGTCTTTTTCGGACGGAATCATGGAACCCGTGGGATATGCACCGCGCTCGATACGTTCCTCGATGCAGCGTCGAATGCGCATATAAACCGGGGTGGCATCTACTGTTTCAGCCATTGTTCACCTGCCACGCTCCTCATGCCGTTCTCTTCGCCGTTATCGGCAAAGCGGAACTTTGTGGGCAAAATCACCGATTTGCAATGCTCCACAAAACGCATGTCCTTATCAAATTCGATCGAGCTCTCATAGAACACCGGCGTTCCCTCTTCTTGCTGGAGCAGCTCGGCCTCTTCGACGTTCAAACGCGAGATGGAGATATGCTCACGTCCATGCTCAACGCGCACGCCACCTTCTTTGAGCAAGACATCGTAAAGGCTCTCACACTCAAAATCGTGCTCGGGAAGCGATGGGCACAGGGACAGGTTAACGTGAGCGGTCTCGATTGACGCCGGCTCGCCCTCAATAAGTCGAACGCGCTGCATGCGGAGCAAGGGAGCGCCTACAGCCACCCCAAGCTTGTCGGCAAGCGCCTCATCCGCCTCGATGGTCCCGGTGGAAACCAGACGAGAAGAGGGGTGCAGGCCGGCAGTCCGCACAGCATCGGAAAAGTTATACGTTTCCTGGAAGATGTTCAGCGGCTTGGGAGGACACACATACGTGCCCGATCCGCGACGGCTCTCGAGCGTTCCACACGAGATAAGCCGCGTGATACCGGCACGCAACGCCGTACGCGAAACGCCAATCTCTTCGCACAGCACGCGCTCGGCCGGCAGGCGATCGCCGCCGGCAAGCTGATGGTGCTGGATATACCAAAGAATTCCCTCAACAGCATGATCTTTGGGGGGAATTGCATAAGATTCGCCTGCCATTGCACAGACTCCTCATTCAGAAACGTATGCCGCCAAAATTAGGCCAGCCCTCCCATGGCATCAAATTCTGCCTTGATCTTCTCGGCGACATTCCGATACGACTTATATAGACTTGAATCGCGTTTGACTTCGTCGGTCATAACGGGAATCTCTAATTTGGAAACCTCGTCTTTTCCCGTCTGAACCGCCACAACAACGCCCATACCAAGACACATATTACGCTTGGCAGCATTTATTTTTGCTGCCTTGGCAGGATTTGCCAGGATACGCTGGGCAAATTCCTGTTTAGAGACCGCTTCTTCGGCCTCCGGATCGCCCGCCTCGGCCACTTCGCACTGCAACACGTCCGCATAGTCAAAAATCTTCGGCTCGCCGCCGCGCTGATGTACGGCCCATTTGCGATGCGTGGCATCCTGGTAGATAGCCGGCAAAAACGTAAACCGCGGCGGGTCCAAAATCGTATCCGTGATGGTAAACACATCGGGATCAAAGGCATCCTGCGGGTTTTTCTTCTTGAACAGCCCCATATCAGCCTCCCGTACTAGCATTAAACAACTCAACCTGAATATAGCACCAATTTCAAGCCGCCGCCTTACCCTATCGGTGCGCGGCGTCTATAGCTCGCCCAGCGGAAGAGTTCACGGACGAGGGCCGGGGTGCCTGCCTTGTTTTGAGAAGTGGGCTCCGCGAACTTCTCAAAACAAGGCAGGCACCCCGGCCCCGCCGGCAAATAGCGGACACTCCGCATGCAATCTATGCAAACAAACAAGTACGCTTAGCTACATTCGGTAAGATCGAGCACGCTGCCCTTCACGATAAGCGCCGGCTCCAGAACGACTTCTTCGGCACGTCTACCGCCCCTACCGGCAAGGCGCTTGGACATGCAGCCAAAAGCATGCTCCGCGAGGATACCAGGATCCTGCTCAATCGCGGTCAGCGCCGGCTCAAAGAGAACGTCGGCGGCCGAGTTGTCGTAACTCACCACCGAAATGTCGCCCGGAATGCTCTTCCCCATCTCGTGCAAGCGCTTGAGCAGACCAAGGGCAATGTTGTCCGAGCTTGCAAATACGGCGGTGGCGTCGGTCGCGAGCACCGCCTCCGAGGCCTCGTAGGCACTCGGAATGTAGTACTCGCTCTCAAACTCCAAACGCGCGTCGATAGGCAAGCCAACCTCGCGCAGCGCGCGCTCATAGCCGGCAAGTCGCTTACGCCCCGTATTGGAACGGCGCGCGTTAACCAAGCAGGCAATGCGACGGTGGCCCTGCTCGATCAGATAGCGAGTGGCCATGTAGCCACCCATCTCGTGGTCGAACATCACCTTGTCGCACTCGAGCCCCTCAATGGCACGGTCGACCATTACGGCCGGGATGGGCAGGTGGCTGACTTCTTCGCGCAGGGCGCGGTCGTCGGAGAACTCGTCGCCCACGACCAGGAAGACGCCATCAACGCCGCGCGTCACCAGCTGGCGCAGCAGCTCCAGATCGTCATCGGCGCTTCCACCCGAGCTGGTAATGAAGAGTGCATAGCCATCCTCGCGGCAGCGCTTTTCCAGGCTACCGGCGAGCGAGGCAAAAAAGCGGCTCTCGATGTTAGGGACGATAAGGCCCAGCGTGCGCGACTCGCGCATGACCAAACTACGCGCAATCTGGTTAGGAACATAGTGGTTGCGCGCCGCGACCTCCTTGATGAGTTTGCGGTTTTCTTCCGAGATGCGACAGGGCCGATTATTGAGCACAAGCGAGACCGACGAGGGGGAAAGCCCCACCTCCTGGGCGATCTGCTTGAGGGTGACTTTGTTGGCCATCTCGCTCCTTCCGGGTTTACGCGCAATCTCTTGAAAGTATAGCGACTACCCCTCTACCTCGGTGATAAACACTTTACCAATCCGGTAGACGGCTGTTTTATCGCCGTCAGCGCACCAAATCCGTCCGGGTGGGGTATATTGCAATCGATTGATGACGACGACCACCAAAAGGCGGATATTCATATGCACGAGAACGACTTTTTTAACGAGGACCTGCTGTGCGCGCTCGCTGGCGTTGCCGGCGAGGACAACGTGTTGATGAGCGAGCCCATGCGCGAGCACACCACGTTTAAGATCGGCGGCCCGGCCGACGTCTTTGTCACGCCCGATACCGAGCAGGGCCTCGTCGCCACGCTCGATACCTGCTATCGCTGCGACCTGCCGCTTACCATCGTGGGCAACGGCTCCGACCTGCTTGTCGGCGACAAGGGCATCCGCGGCGTCGTCGTGGCGCTGGGCGAAGGCCTCTCCGACATTACGGTCGACGGCACGCACGTCACGGCGGCAGCCGGCGCCTTGCTTTCCGATGTCGCCGCGGCGGCAGCCGAGGCCGGCCTCACCGGCATGGAGCCCATCTCGGGCATCCCCGGATCGGTCGGCGGCGCCTGCTACATGAACGCCGGTGCCTACGGTGCCTGCATGGCCGATGTGCTAGAGTCCGTGCGCGTCTACAAACCCGCTCGCCAGCTCGACGACGGCACCCGCGGCAGCGGCAACATCATCGAATTCGATGCCGACGAACTCAACCTGGGCTATCGCAAGAGCCGCATCGCCGACGACGGCTTTATCGTGCTTTCGGCCACTTTCAATCTCGCCCCGGGCAACGCCGCGATGATCAAGGCCGACATGGACGACTACCGCCAGCGCCGCGAGGACAAGCAGCCGCTCGACATGCCGAGTGCCGGCTCCACCTTCAAGCGCCCCGAGGGCCACTTTGCCGGCAAGCTCATCATGGATGCCGGACTGCGCGGACACGCCGTTGGCGGCGCGCAGGTGAGCGAGAAGCACTGCGGCTTCATCGTCAACGCCGACCACGCCACCGCCGCCGACGTCGACGAACTCATCCGCGACATCCAAGCCAAAGTCAAAGAGCAGTTCGACGTAGACCTAGAACCCGAAGTCCACCGAGTAGGCGAATTTTTATAAAAAGAAGGCCCCGAAAGGGGCCTTCACTTTCTTTAATTCAGACAACCAGTCCGGTGTGCCGCGCCCCGAACCCAAGAGGGCCGCGTGCCCGCCCGCAATATATTTGATTGATCGCGAGTTCCGCACGCAAAGAAGGCCACTTAATGTGGCCTTCGTCTTGCGCAGGACTGCCCGAGCAGGCAATCAAATATATTGCGGGCGGGCACGCGGCCCCGTCGGCTTTACGACAGCGCCACGCCGCCGAGCCAGCCCCAACGCACGCCAGAGCCAGTGCCATAGAAGCTAATAAACGAATCAAGCGACTTAGACGTAATGGCACCCTCGTTGCTCATAACGATGCCGCCGCCAACGTAGATACCCACATGACCGTAGATAAGGCCCGGAGCACCCGTGCCGCTGTGCGAGGAATCGGCCACGATCATGCCCACCTGCAGCGCCGAGCGGTCGGAGCTATAGCACCATGCGTTAAACATGTCGCACGCATTGCCGCCAAAGTAGCCAACGCCGGCGTTACGGAAGACATTGGTGACCCACGCCGCGCACCAGTTCTGACCCGGCGAAGGCGTGGAGTAGCACGCGTTGACGACAGCCTGCTGCTTGCCCGAGCCGGCATTCTGCTGCGGAGTTCCGGGCGCGTACGATCCACCACCCGAGCTCGAACCACCCGAGTAGGAATTGTTCTTGTTCGCGGCAGCCGCGGCAGCGGCAGCCTTCCTAGCGGCCTCCTCAGCCTGGGCGGCAGCGAGGATCTCGGAATCGCGCTGAGCCATGAGCTCCTTGACGTCGTCGGAAAGACCGTTCAGCACGGTCTGGACTTCTTGCTGCTTGGCCTGCATGTCCTGCATCTGGGCAGTCTGCTGGTCCTTGAGCTTCTCTAAGTCGGCCTTCTGCGACTCGAGCTCGGTCTTTTGCGCATCGAGCTCTTCCTGGATGGTCTGAATGTCCTCGATGGCGTCGCGGTCGCTCTTGTTGATCTTCTCAACGTAATGCGCGTTGGCGACGAGTTCCTCAAACGAGCCAGAGGCCAGCAGCAGCGACAGGATGTTCGTGCCGCCGGACTTGTAGCTGGCGGCCACGCGATCGGAAAGGTCGTTGCGCTTCTTCTTGAGCTCGGCCTTCTTTTCATCGATCTGGGCCTGCGTGTCGTCAATCTTGCCCTGGACATTCTCGATGTCGTTGAGGGTCTGGGCATTCTTGTTGGCCAGCGCCGCATACTCATTTGCGATGCTGTCGAGCTGGGCCTGAACCTCGTCGAGCTGGGCCTGGGCGGCATTCAGTTTATCGGTGGTTTCTTTGGAAGCCTCCGCCGCATGGGCGCGAGCGGGCAGGCCAAAAAGAACTGCCGCAGAAGCGGCGCCGAACAGGGCCTTGAGGGCAGTGCGGCGCGAGAGCTCCTGGGAAAGGATAGAATCGCTGTTTGGTGACATATGTACTCCGTTACATGCTTATTTATATGTCGCTCAACTCATACATATTAGCGTACATCCGGCGCATCCCAACGATTTCCACGAACGGCAGCAAACCGTGTGGTCGGCGGCTCATATGCAAACGTCAAGGTCGAGGGTATGCCCACGCCAAACATTTCCATGAGTACGTTAGCATGTTCATCTGCTTTTCCTGCCCTGCACATTTTGGGTGCCCCTGCCTGCGCTATACTCCCCTGAAGAAGTGTTCCTGATTCGATAGGAGACTACATGTCCAAAGCACTCGACCCCAAAGACACCTGCGTCCTCGTAACCGGTGGCGCCGGCTTTATCGGCTCGCACACCGTCGTTCAGCTGCTCGAGGGCGGCTACCAGGTCGTCATCGTCGACGACCTCTCCAACTCCAGCGCCGTCGCCGTCGACCGCGTCAAGACCATCGTGGGCGAAGAGGCTGCCAAGAACCTCACCTTCTACGAGGCCAACGTGCTCGACCGCGAGGCCATGAACAAGATCTTCGACACCCATCAGATCGACCGCGTCATCCACTTCGCCGGCTTTAAGGCCGTCGGCGAGTCGGTGAGCAAGCCCGTCGAGTACTACCACAACAACATCGAAAACACCCTGGTGCTCATCGACGTCATGCGCAACCATGGCTGCAAGTCCATCATCTTCTCGAGCTCCTCGACCGTCTACGGCGACCCGGACAACCCGCCTGTCACCGAGGAAGACCCCAAGAAGCCCGCAACCAACCCCTATGGCTGGACCAAGTGGATGATCGAGCAGATCCTTATGGACGTTCACACCGCCGACCCCGAGTGGGACGTCGTGCTGCTCCGCTACTTCAACCCCATCGGCGCCCATCCGTCGGGCCTGATCGGCGAGGACCCCAAGGGCATCCCCAACAACCTGGTGCCCTATGTCGCGCAGGTTGCCGTGGGCAAGCTCGAGGCCGTTCAGGTCTTTGGCAATGACTACTCCACTCCCGACGGCACGGGCGTGCGCGACTATATCCACGTTTGCGACCTGGCCTCGGGCCACGTTGCCGCCCTCAACTGGATGAACGGCAAGACCGGCGTCGAGATCTTTAACCTGGGCACCGGCACCGGTACCTCGGTACTCGAGGTCGTCGCCGCCTTCTCCAAGGCCTGCGGCAAGGAGCTGCCCTACGTGATCCGCGAGCGCCGCGCCGGCGACATCGCTGCCAACTGGTGCGATGCCTCCAAGGCCGAGCGCATGATGGGCTGGAAGGCTCAGTACGACATCGCGGATATGTGCCGCGATAGCTGGAACTGGCAGAGCCACAACCCCAACGGCTTCTCCGACGCCGAGTAGCAAAAACCTACATACCGTTCTTGCCCCGATCTCACGTTGTGAGGTCGGGGCTTTTTCATGGCATGTAACCATTCGCCGAAAATCGACCAACTTTTTTATCTTGCCTGTACATGTTTAAACAACATGTTTTACAATAGGCATATCGAATCAGAACATCGGAGGCGGACTGCGCACCCATCGGCAGACCGACCCCACAACAAGAAGGTTGGTGAGCGCATTCATGGAGCGTGCAAGCGGCGTCCTCATGCCCGTCTCATCTCTGCCCGGACCATACGGAATCGGCGGCTTTGGCTGGAATGCCTACGACTTTGTCGATTTCCTCGCCTCGTGCAAACAACATTATTGGCAGATTCTGCCCCTTACGACGACTAGTTACGGCGATTCGCCTTACCAGTCGTTCTCGGCCCGCGCGGGCAACCCTAACTTCATTGACTTTGCCGAGCTTATCGAGGCAGGGTATCTGGAGCAGCGCGATATCGACGGCGTGTACCTGGGCTCCGATCCCAGCAATGTCGACTACGGTGCTATCTTTGCTGGCCGCCGCCAAATCCTCGACCGCGCCGCCGAGCGCTTCGCCGCGAATAAACCAGCCGATTTCGACGACTTTATCCAGGCAAACGAGGACTGGCTCATTCCCTACTGCGAGTTTATGACCGTAAAGGAGGAGTGCGGGCTCAAGGCCTTTTGGGAGTGGCCCGAGGAGCTCCGCCGCCGCGGCGAGGCATCCAACAAGATCTGCGCCGCCCATCCCGAGCGCATGCTTTACCACCAGATGACGCAGTATTTCTTCGATCGCCAGTGGAGCCGCCTCAAGGCCTATGCCAACGAGCGCGACATCCTGATCATCGGCGACCTGCCCATCTACGTCTCGCGCGACTCCGTCGAGATGTGGGCCACGCCCGAGCTCTTTAAGATCGACGCCGCCGGCAATCCCGTCAGCGTCGCGGGAACGCCGCCCGACCAGTTCTCGGCCACCGGCCAGTACTGGGGCAACCCCATCTATGACTGGGATGCCATGGAAGCAGACGGCTTCTCTTGGTGGGAAGGCCGCATCCGAGCCGCCCTCGACATGTACAACATCATCCGTCTGGACCACTTCCGCGGTTTCGAGGCATTTTGGGAGGTGCCGTTCTCCTCTCCCGATTCGTCATATGGTTCGTGGACGCAGGGACCCGGCCTCAAGCTCTTCAAGGTGCTCGAGGAAAAGCTCGGCACGCTTCCCATCATTGCCGAAGACCTGGGCTTTCTTACCCCTGGTGTCATCGACATGCGCGACACCACGGGCTTCCCTGGCATGAAGATCCTGCAGTTTGCCTTTGAGGGCACCAACTCGTACTACCTGCCGCACAACTACATTGCCAACACCGTCGCCTACGTCGGAACGCATGACAACGAAACGGCACGCGGCTGGTATGAGGGAACGGCCACCCCGCGTCAGCGCGAGCAGGCGGCCCTGTATGCCCACCAGCAGGCAGGCGAGTCCACGGCCGATGCGCTCAACCGCACCATCGCCGCCAGCGTGAGCGATACCTGCATCTACACCATGCAGGACCTGCTCAATCTGGGCAACGAGGCGCGCATTAACACCCCCGCCACCCTGGGCGGTAACTGGACTTGGCGCATGCTTGATGGCGCCATCACCCGCGAACTCGAGCACAAGCTCACCGGCTGGACCGAGACCTACTTCCGCATCCCATCGGAAGCCGAAATCGAGCTTCCTCAATAGGAGCCACCGCGCCCGACCCCGCCCCACCGTGCGGACGCGACCGCTTTTCCCGCGCGAGGCCACTCCAATCCCCTCGCGCGGGCTTCTTTTGAATTTCTGACATGTCGTCAACTCGCCACAGGAGGAAACATGCCCCGTATCAATCTTGCGGATCTTGCCGAGCAGTCCTTTGGAACTTCACTCGAGCAACTCGATGACCGCCGCATTTACAAACTGCTGGTCAAGCTCGTGCAGGAGCGCTCTGCTGCCTGCCCACTCAACAATGGCAAGAAAAAGCTCTACTACATCTCTGCTGAGTTTTTGATTGGAAAATTGCTGATCAACAACCTGATCGACCTTGGCATCTATGCCGAGGTTAAAGACCAGCTCACCGCTGCCGGCCACGACCTCAACAAGATTGAGGAGTTTGAGGTCGAACCGTCGCTGGGCAACGGCGGCCTGGGCCGTCTGGCCGCGTGCTTCCTGGATTCCATTGCCACGCTGGGCCTTACCGGCGACGGTGTGGGCCTCAATTACCATTACGGTCTGTTCCGTCAGCGTTTTACCGACAACCAGCAAAAGGCCGTCCCCGACGAGTGGCTTAGCGAGCAGGACATCCTGATCGATGACGACCGCTCCTACACCGTCGAGTTTGGCGATTTTGCCGTCACCTCCAAGCTCGTCAACATCGATGTGCCCGGTTACGGCCAGCCCACCAAGAACCGCCTGCGTCTGTTCGACCTGGCAAGTGTCGACGACGGCCTGGTCCCCGGCAGCTCCATCGACTTCGACAAGACGAAGATCGCCAAGAACCTCACCTTGTTCCTCTATCCGGATGATTCCGATGAGCAGGGCCGCCTGCTTCGCATCTACCAGGAGTACTTCATGGTGAGCAACGCCGCCCAGCTCCTGATCGACGAGGCCGTCGAGCGCGGCAGCAACCTGCACGATCTGGCCGACTACGCCGTGGTCCAGATCAACGACACGCACCCCACCATGGTCATTCCCGAGCTCATCCGCCTGCTCACCACCGAGCACGACATCGAGTTTGACGAGGCCGTTGCCATCGTGCGCTCCATGGTCGCCTACACCAACCACACGATCCTTGCCGAGGCGCTCGAGAAGTGGCCGCTCGCCAGCCTGCAGAAGGTCTCGCCCGCCATCGCCGACATCATCGTCAAGCTCGACGAGGTTGCCAAGGCCGAGCACGACGACCCGCGCGTCGCCATCATCGACGAGCACGACACCGTCCACATGGCCCACATGGACATTCACTTTGGCTTCTCCATCAATGGCGTCGCCGCACTCCACACCAAGATTCTGGAGGACACCGAGCTTCACCCGTTCTACGAGATCTATCCCGAGAAGTTCTCCAACAAGACCAACGGCATCACCTTCCGCCGTTGGATCCATGGCGCCAACCCCGCGCTCGCCAGCCTGCTCGACGATGTGATCGGCACCGATTGGCGCAGCACCGGCGACCTGAGCAAGCTCGCCGAATTCGCTAACGACAAGGATGTTCTTGAGCGCCTGGCCGCCACCAAGGCCGAAGCCAAGACCATCATGCGCCAGTTCATGGCGCTCGAGCAGGGCGTGACCATTCCCTCCAACGCCATCATCGACGTCCAGGTCAAGCGCATCCACGAGTACAAGCGCCAGCAGATGCTCGCGCTCTACATCATCTGGAAGTATCTCGACATCAAGAACGGCAACAGACCTAAGCATCCCGTCACCATCATCTTTGGCGGCAAGGCAGCACCTGCCTACACCATCGCCCAGGACATCATCCATCTGATTCTGACGCTGTCGCAGTGGATCGCCAACGACCCCGACGTGGCCCCCTACCTGCAGGTTGTCATGATCGAGAACTACAACGTCACCGCTGCTGAGCGTGTGATCCCCGCCGCCGATATCTCCGAGCAGATCAGCTTGGCCTCCAAGGAGGCGAGCGGCACCTCTAACATGAAGTTCATGCTCAACGGCGCTTTGACCCTGTGCACACTCGACGGCGCCAACGTGGAGATTGCCGAGCTCGTGGGCGACGAGAACATCTACACCTTTGGTGCCTCTTCCAAGCAGGTCGAGCAGCTCTACGCCAATGGCAGCTATAACGCCGGCGCGCTCTATCGCAAGCCCGGCATCAAGCTGCTGGTGGACTTCATCACCAACCCCGCCTTTATGGCGACCGGCAACGCCGAGCGCCTGCAGCGTCTGCACGACGACATCAAAGGCAAGGACTGGTTTATGGCCCTGCTCGACATTGAGGAGTACATCCAGACCAAGGAGCGCGTGCTGGCAGACTACGAGGACCAGGACGCTTGGATGCGCAAGGCGCTGATCAACATCGCCAACGCCGGCACCTTCTCGTCTGACCGCACGATCTCCCAGTACAACGACGAGATTTGGCACCTGAGCTAATTTCGTTTCCTTTACCCATCCTCTTGAAAGCGGAGTCGTGGCAACGCGGCTCCGTTTTTTTGCCCGCGTGTTGCCCGTGGCCCGCCTCGACCAAATCGTCTCAATCTGTAACACCCACTCGGCCAAAACGGTCCTACCTGTTACAGATCAAGACAAACCGATCCTTTCCCTAGGGTTTATCTCAATCTGTAACATCTAACGTCCGAAATCCGCCCTTACTGTTACAGATTGAGACAAAAGGATAAGCCGGCTAATACAATCTCGTTCTGTAACAGGTAGCTGCCGAAATCAGCCTCCCGTGTTACAGATCGAGATGAAAGGATAGGCAGCTCGATGCTGTCTCAATCTGTAACATCTAGACCCAATTTGGCCCTCCTCCTGTTACAGATTGAGACAAACTGACAGACGAACGGTCCCAACACAAAGAAAGGCTCCCCTCTCGCCCAGTGGACGGGAGGGGAGTCTTATATGTGACCGCGGCAAAAGGATGGCAATACCGCAGTCGCCCAAAGGGAGGGCCTGGATGCACCGGGCCTAGATAAGGTTCTTGCCAGACACCTTATCGAAGAGATGGGTCGCGTTCTTCTCGAACTTGAACCAGATGGAGTCGCCCGCCTTGAGCGCACCCTTGGCCTCAAGGTCGACAACGGGAATGATCAGGACGAACTGGCCATCGGGAGCGGTCACGTGGACATGCTCGGTCGAACCCATGAGCTCGGTCACCTCGACGGTACCCTGGAGCGCACCCTCCTCGCCCTTGTCGGCAAGCAGAATCTGCTCGGGGCGCACGCCGGCCGTAATCTCCTTCACGTCGCCGCCGTCCCAGTTGAGAGCAAGCTGAGAGCAGGTCTCGGGGGCGAGCGCCACGTTCATATCCTCGGTCTTGACGGTGAAGCCGTTGCCCGAGCGCGCCAGCTGGGCATCGAAGAAGTTCATCTGCGGCACGCCGATAAAGCCGGCAACGAAGATGTTCGCGGGATGGTTGAAGACCTCCTGCGGGGTGGCGATCTGCTGGACGACGCCGTCCTTCATGACCACAATGCGATCGCCGAGGGTCATGGCCTCGGTCTGGTCGTGGGTGACGTAGATGAACGTGCCCTTGATCTCGTGGCGCAGCTTGATGAGTTCGGCACGCATCTGGTTACGAAGCTTAGCGTCCAGGTTGGACAGCGGCTCGTCCATCAGGAAGACCTTAGGATCACGCACGATGGCGCGGCCGATAGCGACACGCTGGCGCTGGCCGCCCGAAAGCGCCTTGGGCTTGCGGTCGAGGTACTCGGTGATACCCAAGATCTCGGCAGCGGAGCGAACCTTGCGGTCGATCTCGTCTTTGGGGACCTTCTTGAGCTCAAGCGTAAACGCCATGTTCTCGTACACCGTCATGTTGGGGTACAGAGCGTAGCTCTGGAACACCATGGCGATGTCGCGGTCCTTGGGCGCCACGTCGTTGACGCGCTTGCCGTCGATGAGCACATCGCCCGAGGTAATGTCCTCCAGGCCGGCAACCATGCGCATCGTCGTGGACTTACCGCAGCCAGAGGGACCAACGAGAACGACGAACTCCTGGTCGTGAACGGTGAGGTTGAAGTCCTCTACAGCGAGCACGCCATCCTCGGTAACCTTAAGGTTATGCTTCTTCTCCTCGGTCTTCTTCTTTTTGCCAAAGAAGCCCTTCTTTTTGGACTCGGTGTTGGGATACACCTTCTGAACATGTTTGAGAACGATCTCGGCCATGTCTTTACCTTTCGATGTGCGGCGCCGCGCTGAGGGGCGCCGCAGAAACTTGCAAAACAGTTACGGCATCAGCCCTTGACGGCACCTGCCACCACGCCGTCGATGATGTACTTCTGGCAGAGGATGTACATGATGACGATGGGGATAACGACCATCATGATGCAGGCCATCATGGGGCCGAGCTCGACGTGGCCATAGCCGCCGCGGAAGTACTGGATCAAGATAGGAATGGTCTTGTACTTGGTGGAGTCGAGGGTGAGGTAGGGCAGCAGGTAGTCGTTCCAGACCCACATGGTCTCGAGAATGCCGACCGAAAGATAGGTGGGCTTCATGATGGGAAGGACGATTTTAAAGAACACCTGGACCGGGTTGCAGCCGTCGATCATGGCCGCCTCCTCGATCTCGAGCGGGATGTTCTTTACAAAGCCGGCGAACATAAAGACCGCCAGGCCTGCGCCAAAGCCAAGGTAGATAAAGCAGATGTTGAACGGCGTGTTGAAGCCGATGCGGTCCGCCAAATTGGACAGCGTGAACATGAGCATCTGGAACGGCACGACCATCGAGAACACGAACAGGTAATAGAAGAAGTTCGAGATCTTGTTGTTGACGCGCACCACGTACCAAGCGCACATGGAGCAGCACACCAAAATCAGCACGACCGACGTGACCGTGATAATGAGCGAGTACATAAACGCCGAGGCAAAGCCCTGCTCGTTAAGGGCGTGCACGTAGTTTGCAAGGCCGTTGAACGTCTCGGGCGTGAGCAAATCGAATGCCGTGGTGGTGCTGATTGCAGTTCCCTTTTTAAAGGAATTGAGCGCAATCATGAACACGGGGTAGATCCACGCGAGCGACAGGATCGTAAAGAAAATCGAGAGCGCGCGGTTGATAACCTTATCGCGTTTCATTACTGCTGCACCTCCTTGGACCTCGTGGCCTTAAGCTGAATCATGGAGATGGCTACGACCAGGATGCAGAAGATAACCGCCTTGGCCTGACCGATGCCCTGCCATGCGATGCCGGCACGCGAGTAGAACGTGTTGTAGATGTTCAGGGCGAGCATCTCGGTGGAGTGCGCGGGGGCGCCGCCGGTAAGGGCGAGGTTCTGGTCGAACAGCTTAAAGCCGTTGGTGATGGACAGGAACAGGCAGATGGTAATCGTCGGCATCAGATTGGGGATCTTAACCTTCCAGAACGTCTGCCATGCCGTGGCACCGTCAACCTTGGCGGCCTCGATGTAGTCGGACGGAATGGACTGCAGACCGGCGATGTAGATGATCATCATGTAGCCGACCTGCTGCCACAGGGTCAGGATGATAAGGCCCCAGAAGCCAGCAGCAGAGTTAAGGGCGATGAGCTGGGCGCCGATGTTGGAGAGCAGGCAGTTGATCAAGATCTGCCAGATGTAGCCCAGCACGATGCCGCCGATCAGGTTAGGCATAAAGAAGATCGTACGGAAGATGTTGGTGCCTTTGAGCGCCTTGCGGGTGAGCGCCTGCGCAATTGCCAGGGCGATCACGTTGATGAGCACCGTCGACAGGAAGGCAAACGCCACGGTAAAGAAGAACGACGTGGCAAACTGCGGATCGGACAGCGCGCGCACGTAGTTCGCGATACCGACAAAGTGCGCGTTGTTAATGGTAATAAACTGGCAGAACGAGAGATAGAAGCCCTGGATAAAAGGGATCACGAACCCGATCATAAACGCCAGGCACGTGGGCAGCATAAAGAGCGGCCACCAGCGCTTGAGTGCTTTGCCCATAAAAGGGTCCTTTCAATATGCAGGGGGCGGGCAAACCAACGTCTGCCCGCCCCCTGTCGCTAATCAGATAGCTTGGGCAGCAACTGCTTACTCGGAAGCAGCCTTCTCGGTCTTCCAGCCATCGACGAAGGCGTTCTTGACGCCGTCCCACTTGGTGTTGTCGGCAGCATAAGCAATGAGAGCCTGCTTGAGGTTCTTCTTCCACTCCTCAGAGGGGATGTAGACGAAGTCCCAAGCAACGGTCTTCTTGCCGTCCTTGGCCATGGCAACGGCCTGCTGCGAGAAGACGTTGGTGGTTTCCTTGGCGCTCTTGAACGGGGCAGTCAGACCCATCTTGTCAGCGATGATGCTGGTGGCGGTGTCAGAAGTGACGCACCAATACATGAAGTCCTCGGTGGCCTTCTGAGCATCCTCGGAAGCCTGGGAGCTCACGCACCAGTAGTTCTCGCCGCCGGAGCACAGGCCCTGGTTCTCCTCGCCGTCAACGCCGATGTAGATCGGCAGCATGCCGAGCTGGTCGTCGGTCATACCGGCCTTGGTGAGGTCAGCGTATGCCCAAGAGCCGTTCTGATAGAAGACGGCCTTGCCGGTTGCGAACTCGTTGGTGGCGTCGTCGCCGGTCTTGGAAGCAAGCTGCGAAGGATCGCAGGTGGAGTCGGTGATGTACAGGTCGAAAATCTGCTTGAAGTTGTCGAGATACTCGCCCTTGATCTCGTCGTCCTCCTGGTTGTGCTCCTTCTCGAACTCGTAGTAGAGCGGGAGGTTGGCGAGGTGAGTGGTGTAGCGCCAGCTGGAGGAGTCATCCATGCCGGCAGAAGTGAAGGCACCCTCAACACCAAGCTCGTCCTTGCGGGCCTGGATGTCGTCAGCACAAGCCTTCAGCTTGTCGAAGGAGTTGATGTCCTCGGCCTTGTAGCCAGCCTTCTCGAGCAGCTGCTTGTTGTAGATGATGCCGTAGCTCTCCTGAACCCAGTCGATGCCCAGATCCTTACCGTCGGACTGCAGCGCCAGGGAGTCATCGATGAGCTCACCGCGGAGCTTGGTGTCGGACAGGTCGGCGCAGTAGTCCTTCCAGTTCTTAAGGCCGGTGGGGCCGTTGACCTGGAACAGCGTCGGAGCGGAGCTCTTGGACATCTCGGACTTAAGCTTCTCCTCGTAGGTGTTGGAAGCGGCGGTCACGATCTTGACCTCGACGCCCTTCTCCTTCTTATAGGCCTTGGCGATCTCCTTCCACTCCTTGTCGACCTCGGGCTTGAATTGGAGGAAGTAGACCTCGGCAGCGTCACCAGAAGCAGAGGAGCCGGAGCCGGCGGAGCCACCGCAGCCCACGAGACCCAGACCAAGAACCGCAGCCGCGGAACCAGCAAAGCCCAGGAACTGCCTTCTGCTCATTTCGTTCTTCATTACAATCCACCCTTTCACACCGTGGCGGCACCCTTTGCCGCCGCCTTCGGAGATTGGCTCGGGGACTTTGCCCCTTTTGCTGATTTGTACGATACGCTATTTGGCTACTTGTTTGAACAAGTATTACTAGAGCGGTAGAAAAACTTCGGTGAACGGTAATTTCAACTTGATACTTGACAAGTTTTGTATAAACAATTACTTGTTATCGAATGCAGAGAAAACGCCCGGTCAAGCCGATGCATCGTCGGTTTGACCGGGCGTTTTCGCTTTGAGGGCATGAGTCTCGTCAGGCTGCGAGCTAGCCGGCTATCGCTTGGAGTTGACGCGGTAATGGAAGATCTCGGGATGCGTGCGGGCATGCGTGACCTCGAACAAGATGCCGTCCGAGGTGTACGACTGGCTCTCCATGACGGCAACGCAGTTGTATTTGCCGAGGTCAAGATAGCTGCAGTCCTCATCGTTGGCGAGCTCGACACTCACCGTACGACGGCTCGCCATCACTTTGACACCGCGCTTGTGCTCCAGATAGCCGTAAATAGAATCTGCCGCGATCTCGGGAGTCAGGCCCTTGGCGATCGACGCCAAAAAATAGCCATGGTCCACTTGGCGCGCGTTGCCGTTGAGGCTTCGGACACGCACTACGCGAATCAACTCCTCGCCCACCTTAAAGCCCAGGTGACGAGAGAGTTGCTCGGTGCAAACCAGATGTTCGAAAGACTTAACGTCCGTCGATGCAACGGCATTGTTGCGCTTTGCAAACTCGCCAAACGACTCAACCTCTTCGAGTGCGCCCAACATGTCGGTTTCGCCCTTAAGCCAAATAACGCGCACGCCCTTGCCGTGTATGGGCTGCACAAACATCCCGTCGGCCAGCATACCCAAGGCGCGACGGACGGTATTGCGAGTGCATCCGAACTCCGCGGTCAGCTCGGCTTCGGTTGGCAACATCTCCTGAAACGCATAGGTCCCATTAATGATGCGCGAGCGTATTTCTCGGTAGATTCCTTCGTATATCGCTTTTGGCATTGTTTCACCTCTACATTATTCATTTCCGGCTAGGCACGATAGCATTTCTTAAAGTTGTTTAAACCGAATATCGGTAAAGCGACAGGATTTAACCGTTGACGGTTTCTGTCATGCCCAAATCGGTTTCGCTCAAAACTGCCGGTACGACAATCGTTTGGTCCTCTACAATGAATCCATTGTTTAAACGTTTCCCCACGCGCAACGCGCCTCGATATTCGGAAGGCAGAACATGCTGCAAAAAATCCAACGCTTTGGCGGGGCAATGTTCGCGCCCGCCATGCTGTTTTCTATATCAGGCCTCATGGTCGGCGTCTCCGCCCTCGCAACGACTGCGGACATCGTCGGCGATCTCGCCGTATACGGAACCCCTTGGTACGTTTTCTGGGCTATCATCCAGCGCGGCTCGTGGACGGTCTTTAAACGCCTCCCGCTCCTTTTTGCCGTAGCGCTGCCCATCGGTCTTGCCCAAAAACAACCGGCTCGTTGCTGTCTCGAGGCTCTCGTCGCCTATTTTGCCTACTGCTTCTTTTTGAGCGAGATCATTAAGCTGAGCGGAGACAACCTTGGACTTGAGTACCCGTCATCTTTGACCTCCGCCAGCGGTATCACCGTCATCGACGGCATCAAGACGCTCGACACCGGCATTATCGGCCCGCTGGCGGTATCGGCAACCGTCGTCGCCATCCATGACCGCTTCTACGATGCCAAAATTCCCGATTGGCTCGGCACCTTCTCGGGCTCCTCGCTGGTCTACCTCATCAGCTTTTTTGCCGTGTTTGCCCTTGCCGCTATCTCGGCCGCCATCGTGCCCTACGTATACGATGTAACTGATACGCTGCGTCACGCGCTTGCAGGCGTCGGTCCCTTTGGCGTGGGCATCTTTGTCTTTTTAGAACGAGCACTCGAGCCCATGGGGCTGCACCACCTGCTCTACATGCCGATCTACTACGACAACCTGGTCATTAACGACGGCATCTACGCCACGTGGAGCAGTTTGCTCCCCATCCTCTCCCATAGCACGCGCCCCCTTAATGAACTTGCGCCGTGGGCCGGTTTTACCGCCACCGGCTGGGTCAAGCTCTTTGGCCTTCCTGCCATCGCAGCTGCGTTCTACTCCACCGCAAAACCCGAGCGCCGCGCCGGCCTCAGGGTCATCCTTGCTCCCGCCATCATCGCCTCGGTGGTTTGCGGCGTTACCGAGCCACTCGGGTTTCTCTTTATGTTCACCCACCCCGGGCTCTTTTTGCTCTACGCCGTCTTATCGTCTTGCCTTGCCACAGCCATGAATCTCTTTGGCATCGTCGGCATCTTCTCGGGCGGCCTCATGGAGATGGCAGCCTTCAACTTTATTCCGCTCATGCGCACGCATGCCGGTGCCTATCTTTTGGCGCTCGGCATCGGCCTTGCCTTTAGCCTCATCTTTTTTGTTAGTTTTCGAGCACTCATCTTGGTCTATGACCTTAAGACTCCGGGCCGCGAGGATCATGTCGTCAATCGCGCGGCAATCGATTGTTTAACGGGAAGCGACTTTGCCAAAGAGCAATCTCCCAATGACGAGGTCAATAGTCGATCCGATCAAGATCACGTCCTCGCTGAGCGGGTAATTCAGCTTTTAGGTGGCGTTGGCAATATCGTGGGCGCAACCAACTGCGCCACGCGCCTGCGCGTCGAGGTCGCAGACCCTTCCATCGTTGCAGATAACGCGTCGTTTGTCGCGGTGGGCGCCAAGGGCCTCATCATTACGGGCAAGACCGCCCAGGTGATTATCGGCATCTCCGTTCCCCGCGTTAAAGAGCATTTTGACCAGATCATGGGCCTCGAGCCGGAATTTGTGCCCACCACCTCGGCCTCCCCTGCCGCCAGCGCAGCCCATAAGCGCGGCGATATTTGCTTCTTCGATATCGACGGAACGCTCGCCTGGCAAGACCCTCGAGTGGCACAAGAGCTTCCCGAGAGCGAGCGTGACCTGTCCCCTTATCCCAACGAGGCGGTCTCGCAGGCCATCCGCGATTTCGTTGCAAACGGCAACATGGCCTTTATCTGCACAGGACGCACCCTCAGCTGCATCCACCCCAAACTTCTTGAGCTGCCCTGGACCGGCATCGTCTGTCTTGCGGGCGGTTACGCCGAGATCGACGGACACGCAATTCGCGATCTGTCGATGACGCCCAGTATGCTGCAGCGTCTTGCCCCCTACCTTGAGCAATCGGGCGAGGTCATCCGCTTTGAGGGCCTCAACGGCGTCGTGCGCATGAGTGCCGATGCCCCCGATGCTCCCGGATACGCGCGCACCCTGGGCGACGCAGTCACGCAGCTGCAACATTACAGTGTCTACAAGATCTTGATGTCTACATCGCTCGCCAACCACATCGCTCAAGATAAGGCACTTGAGCCGCTGCTGTGCTTTAACGAGCTCGAACTCGAGGTAACCGAAATCTCGCCCCGCGAATGCACGAAGCGCGGGGGCATCCAGTCTGTACTCGACGCCCTCGATCCCCACCACGGAACCGTGTACGGCATCGGCGACGCCAGCAATGACGTCTCGCTGATGAACGCCGTCGATGTCGGTATCGCCATGGGCAATGCGCCAGACTATCTCAAAAAGCGCGCCGACTACATCACCGACTCGGTCGACAAAGATGGCGTCGTCAAGGCGCTCGAGCACTTTAGGCTTATATAAGCAGCCGGCACGCGCACGCGTCCCGTTTCTCCAAATCGCCAAAACAGACGCGCCGGCAACTCCAATGTGGCAATATGGTATCTGCACACCGCAACGATGTAACCCAAGAAAGAATGCGAGAACCCGTGTCCAGTCCGTTTACCAGCTTTTTAGCCCAGCACTTTGACCAGATTAACGACTATCTGGCCACGTTCTTTGACGGACAGGCGACCTCTGCCGATATCGAGCGCTACCTGTATGCGCCGCTCTCGGCTTTTACGGCCAACGCCGGCAAGCGCCACCGCCCGCTTATCTGTATGCTCGCCGCAACCGCAGTGGGCGGCAGCTTTGAGAGCGCCCGCAGCGCCGCGGCAGCCATCGAGCATTTCCAGTCGGGCGCGCTGATCCACGACGACATCGCCGACAACGGACAGCTTCGTCGAGGCAAGCCCTGCATGCACCTTACCGAGGGCACGGGCCTTGCCATCAATTGTGGCGACCTGGCGCTCACCATGGTCACCAAGACGGTTCTCGACGACCCTACGCTTGAGTCCGACGTGAAGCTGCGCGTGCTCCACGAGCTTACCGAGATGATCGTCCGCACCATCGAGGGTCAAGCACTCGACCTGGGTTGGGTCCGTGACGGGCGCTTTGATATCTCGGTTGATGACTACCTGGACATGGCAACGCACAAGACCGCGTTTTACAGCGGAGCCACGCCGCTTGCCGCCGGAGCCATTATCGGCGGCGGCAGCGATAAGCAAATCGAAGCGCTGCGCGCCTTTGGCCTGCACACGGGCCTTGCCTTTCAGATTCAGGACGACCTGCTCAACCTTGTCGGCACTAAGGAAGCCGCCAACAAGGACTTCCGCACCGACATCACCGAGGGCAAGCGCACGCTTGTCGCCGTACATGCCCTCTCTGATGAGCGCTACCACGACGAGGTCGAGGCGATTCTTTCCTCGGGCACCGATGATCCCGCGCAGCTCGCACGCGCCGTGGAGATCTTCCAAGAGACCGGCTCCATCGATTACGCCCACACTTACGCGCTCGACCTGACCGCTAAGGCCAAAGCGGCCATCGAGAACGTTGAGCTTGATCCGCACGCACGCGAGCTGTTCCTCTCCATGGCAGATTTCTTTGTGGAGCGCCTTAACTAACGGGGGTTATAAAACCTGTCAGCAGCGTATTTAGGCACAACTTGCTACACTGTTGAGTGCATGTTTATGCATCCCTTTGCGTTGTCTATCCGACAGACGCTCAAATAGTACGAATGGTACGCCGAAAGGGGTTCGTTCATGGAACCTATTACAACGGGCATGCAAGGAGCAGCCGTCGAGGACGTGCAGTCTCGTCTCCTGCAGCTCGGCTACACGATTGATGCCGCCGAAGTCACCGACAAGTACTTTGGAGCCACCACTGAGCAGGCCGTCAGCACCTTCAAGCTCGACAGCGGCCTTGCTGCCGGTCATGCCGTCGATATCCCCTGCTGGAGCGCCCTTGTAGACGCTTCGTATAAGCTGGGCGACCGCACTCTCTATCTGCGCATGCCCAATTTCCATGGCGCCGATGTGCAGGCCCTGCAGCGCGCTCTCAACGTTTTGGGCTTTGCCTGTGGCGAAGACGACGGCTACTTTGGTCCGCATACCGAGGCCGCCCTGCAGCAGTTCCAGGAAAATGTCGGCCTGTTTGCCGACGGCATGGCCTTCCAGGACACCTACGCCTACATCAACCGCCTGCACCATGTGTGGGAGGGCAAGCCCTCGGTCACCGAAGCCGAGTCCCGCATCGGTTTTGCTCGCGCCGCCAACGTGCTCGAGCGCTTCCAGATTGCCGTTATCGGCGAGGACCCCATCGCACGCAGTGTTGCGTCGCGCATGTGGAATATCGCCACGGCAACGACCGACAACAGCGGCATGATGCTCTGCGACTCCGAGGTCCCAACCGACGTTGACCTGGTGCTCGAGATTGCAAGCGACGAGCTGCCCGCCGACGCCGCACCGCGCGCCACGATTGCCCTCGCCGAGTGCCACAACCTGGCCCAGCGCATCCGCACTGCCAATGTCGCCGCGCAGCAGAAGCCGGCTCGCATTCGCATTGAGCTCACGGGCATGACGCGCTACAACGGCACCTTCACGGCCAGCGACGCGCAGACACTCGCCGTACGCCTGCTCGATGGCGTTTGCGATGCCCTCGCAGATTAGGTAAACTAAACGAGTTGCTTTTGGGCAACACTACACATTGGGACGTAGTTCAACGGTAGAACTCCGGTTTTTGGTGCCGGCTGTTGGGGGTTCGAATCCCTCCGTCCCAGCCATTAAGAACACAGCGCTCCAAGCCCTTATGAACCTGGAGCGCTTTCTTGTGGGCAAGCGGAGGAATTCGAACCCGCAAGGAATCTACCTATATAAGACAGACGCCCCAGGCCCATAACGACCAAGAGCGCCTTTCATCTAGAAAATATCAGCCCAGTTCCGAAAAGCGAGCCGCATGCGACAACCAAGTAGCCGCAGGCCCCGGGAGAGTGGGGACACCGGCTTAGGTTTATCGCGAGTTCCGCACGAACAGGAGGCCACTTAATGTGGCCTCCGTCGTGAGCAGGACTGTAGAGCAGGAAACCTAAGCCGGTGTCCCCACTCTCCCGGGGCCGAACGCCCTAGTTGTTGAGCATGCGGTCGAAGCTTCCCGAGTCGCCATCCCGATAGTCGGCGGTCATCAGAATCTCCTGCGGAATGCGCCCGCCCTCGCGCAGCACGTTGCGGAACTGCACGCGCGTGACCATGGGCAGATCCTTGATCGTCGCTGCCAGGTTCTGCGGCACGCCCTGGTTGGCAGCCGCGGGCTCGCACTCGCCGCCGGCCTTCACGCGACGCTTATGCTCGGCGAGCATGGCGCGGTACATGCCGGCATGCAGGCGAATCTCAACCACATTGGCATTGCGAGCCTGCTCGACGATGCGCGCGCCCTCGCGATCGATATCGCCCACGTAGTAGACGTAGTTAAAGCGATAGCCAATCTCGGCCAGATAATCATCCAGTGCGTGCGAGACGCTTGCCTTGCAGCCGCCGCCAAAAATCACGCCGCCCACCTTGGTACCAAAGAGCTTGGCATGTTTGCGTCCGCGTAGGAGCTTGACGATCTCGTCATAGGTATCCAGGTTCTCGACCATAATGAACGGCTTGTCGGCACCCAGCGTAAAGAAGCCCGTAAAGTGCACGGGGCGATTGGGGGCGACCTTGATCGCCTGCATGCTGATGCCCTTTTCGGTCATACGTCTGATCAGGCGCTCACCGTGCTTGCCGTCAAAAGCCTTCTCGTCGTTAAAGATCTGGTAGGCACGCTGGCGGCGCGAGGCAACCGGCGTATCGGCACCTCGGTTCTGCTCGATCCAAGCCTGGATGATTGCGATTTCCTCGGCAATCTTGCGGTTGGACATCTCGTTGTGCTGAGTGCGCTGCGGAGCCTTTTTGCCGTCCTTGCCCTCAACCTTTACGATCTGCGTCTGCTGCTCCTTGATCTTAGAGAGCGCCGTGGGCGTAGGGACAACTTTGAGCAGCTGCCTGCCTAAAACGCGGGCAAGGGCAAACGCCGAGACCTCGCCGTGAACGGCCGACTCGGGCTGCCGGGCAGCAGTATCTGCTGCGGCAGACTCCGGCTTCTTCTGAGACTTGCGCTTAGAATCGCCCTGGGAATTGCGCTCGCGCTTCGGCATAGACGCCTGCTTCTGCGGACGATCGGACTTGCTCTCCTTCGCCGGCTGGCGCTTAGGCTGCCCCGAAGAAACTTCGGCCTTCGCATCCTCGTCCTGCGGCGTGGTCCTCTCGGCTGCAGTCTCGGCATGGGAACTGCGGCCCCCACGATGGCGACGGCGGCGAGGCTTGCTCGACGTGCCCTGCTCCGCCTGCTCATCAGTAGGCTGCTGGCCCTTGGCCTCGGCATCAACCTCAAGCTGCGGCTCAGCAGGCTTCTGTTCGCGAGCCGCCGGCTCAACGGCCTTCTCGGCCTTCTCGTCCTGAGTGGTCGAAGCTGGCTCGCTCTTCTCCTGATGCCTTACGGGATACGCGCGCCCCGCAAAACCACGTCCGGGACGGCATGAACCCGGAGCCTTCTTGACCGGTTCATCGGACGCGTCAGCAGCCTCGACGGAATCCTGGACCTCGCATGCAATACCTCGCTGCTCGGCCTTAAAGTGGGCACCGCGGCGACGCTTGGGCTCCTGGATCTCAGCATGCTCTTGAGTGCGAGTCGGCTCCTGCATCCCGACGGACTTTTCCTCGACGGTCTCAGCATCCGTCTCACCCTTTTGAGCAACGGCGCGACGGAAGCGCTCCTGCTGGGCGCGGCGCTGCGCATCGCGCTTGCCACCCCCACCAAAACCGCCGCGTCCTGCCTTGGCCGTAAAGGCACGCACGACGTTCTCATCGAGCAACTCATCGGTATCGACATGCTCACGCGGAGCAGCTTCTTCCACAGCAGGCACGTCAGCGGAATCCTCGACGACAAAACCCTCGACGGACTCGGCAGGCTGCTCTTGGGCATCGCGGATCTCGGCATTGATGGTATAGAACGCCGGGCGCCCGTTAATGCCGCTACCCTCGATCTTGGTCACGATCTTTGCCGCGATAAGCTCATCGCGCATCGCCTTGGTGTCGCACTCCTTATCGACGGAGCGGAAAATCTGCGCCAGCGCACTCGACTTAATCTTGAGCGCCTTGCGGCAGAGCAGGTCGTAGGCAACCAGCTTGGCGCGCTCGGCAGAAAGCGACGTCTGGCTGCTCAGGCGCTCGGCCAATGCATCGACATTTTGTTGGTTATCGGAATATACCGTCTTGGCCACGGGGCCCCTTTCATATGCACACATATACGTCCTTATGGTACAACGCGCGAGCCTATCCACGCAAAACATCTGCGAGGACGCCCTTGCATCACCCGTTCTCGCAAGAAAAAAGACCGGGTCCGCGTCGTTGCGGACCCGGTCTTTCCGAGTCATATGGATGGGACGGTCAGTCCATCAAGCTGACTAGGCCTTGACAGCCTCGGCGTCGGCAGGAGCCTCGGCGGCAGCGGCGCGGCCGTACTCGGCCTTGCCCATCTCGGACCACTCGGGCTCCTCGTCGGGCATGGAACCGGCCTCCTTGCCGAAGAACTCCTTGAGACAGTTGACGGCAACGATAAGGCCCAGGACCATCAACAGGACGGCAAAGACGAGCTGCAGGCCCTTGGTGGCGGCGACGGAAACGGCAGCCGTGGTGGCAGTAGCCGGGATGGTGCCGAAGAAGCCAAACTGCTGAACGGCAGTCATGCAGCCCATGGCGCTCTGGACCAGCGAGGTGAAGGTGCAGCAGAGCAGGAAGGCGACGGGCACGTAGAGCATCCAACCCTTGCGGCCAGTGCACTTGCAGAACACGGCGAGGGTGATCATGGTCATACCGCCGAGCAGCTGGTTAGAAGCACCAAAGAGCGGCCAGATGTTGGCATAGCCGCCAAAGGCGAGGGCGAGACCAGGAAGCAGGGTAACGACCGTGGCGAACCAGGGATTGCCGAGGACCTTCATGTAGCCGGCCTTGGACTCGATGGCTAGGGCGTCGTTGGTCTGGGCAAAGAACTCGGAGAACGAGGTACGAGCGATGCGGGCGACGGCATCGAGCGAGGTCAGGGCCAGAGCAGAAACGTTCATAGTCATGAAGACGGTTGCGAGCGTGCCGTCAACGCCGAAAGCCTGCATACCGCGGGAGATGCCGGCGGCGAAGATCTGGAACGGGGTGGAAGCGACGCCGGCGTTAAGGGCGCCGGTACCGGCGGTGTTCATGTCGGAGAACATGATGCCGGCGACGATGATGGCAAGGATGCCGACGAAGGACTCGACGATCATGGCGCCGTAACCGACCTTGACGGCGTCCTGCTCCTTCTCGACCTGCTTGGAGGAGGTGCCGGAAGAAACGAGGCTGTGGAAACCGGAGAGAGCACCGCAAGCGACGGAGACGAACAGGACCGGGAACATCATGCCGGAAGCAGTGGAGAAGCCGGTGAAGACCGGAGCGGTGATAGTGGCCTGACCGTTGACGCCCAGGACGACGATGCCGAGGACAGCGCAGACGATCATGACGATCATCATGATGGAAGTGAGGTAGTCACGCGGGGTCTTGAGCATCTGGATGGGCATAGCGCCAGCGAAGACCAGGTAGACCATGACGACGGCGAACCACTGGAACTTGTCCAGGTAGACCGGGAACTGCATACCGACGGCGAACATGAGAACCATGAGGACCACGCCGGTGACGAACTCGGCAGCGCCGGTGAGGTTGAACTTCTTCTGGGCCCAACCAAAGGCGATAGCGACGAAGGTGAACAGGATGGAGATGGTACCAGCGCAGCCGGCGGCATAGGACTTGGTGAAGTCGATGGCACCGGTAGCAGCACCAGAATCGTCAACGGCCGGGGTGAACATGAACGTCTTGCAGACCATGTCGGTGAAAGCGGCGATGACGATGATGCAGAACAGCCAGCAGAACAGCAGGAACAGGCGACGGCCGGTCTTGCCGATGTACTTCTCGATGAGCTGGGCCAGGGACTTGCCGTTGTTCTTCATCGAGGCGTACAGGGCGCCAAAGTCGTGGACGGCGCCAAAGAAGATGCCGCCGACGAGGACCCAGAGCACGACGGGAAGCCAGCCGAAGGCCATGGCGACGATCGTACCCGTGACAGGGCCGGCACCGCAGATCGAGCTGAACTGGTGCGAGAACGCGGTAAAGGCGGAGACGGGCGAGAAGCTGTTGCCGTCCTTCATGCGCTTGGCCGGCGTGAGGGCCTCTTTGTCAACGCCCCACTTGTTGGCCAGCCATCGGCCATAGCCCAGATAGCCGCAAGCGAGCACCGCCGCGGCCACAACCATGAGCAAAACTCCGTTCATTACATTTCCTCCTCTAAAAAGAACTTCCCAGACATAAAAAATGAGGGCCGTCGGTTGCGCTCGACGGCCCTCATCTTCATCAGCCGCCCGTTATCGTACGGGCTAGCTGTATGTGCTAACCCGCATCAGATAATTACTACGCTGATAATGTTTAGCTGATGCGTGAACATGTCTAAGAAATCCTCTTCGATCATGATGTGAACGATCCGTGCGTGTTCACATCCCCCAGTGGTTTAAAAGGAGTATGAAACTTTAGTTACCTAAAGTCAACGCAAATATGTAATGAATTTTCAACTTTTTTGGATTTCTCGGTATAAAACGCCACTGACCTCGGACTTTACCCCACGACAGTTTTTGCATGAGAGATGCCCCTGAGAGCCGCGGGAGCCGGGCGGCGCATATGAACTTTCCTGCTCTACAGTCCTGCGCAAGACGGAAAGCACATTAAGTGCTTTCCTTTG
>WGSL01000025.1 GCA_014871665.1 Collinsella sp.
GCAGCGAACTAAACAGCCAGGCACGCCAGGAGGACCCACATGATCAAGATCACCGTCCCAGCAACAAGCGCAAACCTAGGCATCGGCTACGACACCCTCGGCATGGCCGTCAGCCTCTACTCGCACTTCACCTTCGAGCGCTCCGATAAGCTCACCATCACCGGATGCCCCGAGGAATTCCAAAACGAGAACAACCTGGTCTACGTGAGCTTTGTCGATGCACTGGCCGCATGGGGCGAGCCGGCCTTCCCCGTCGCCATCGACATTCAGACCGATGTGCCCGTCGCCCGCGGCCTGGGTTCCAGCTCCACCTGCGTCGTCGCTGGCATTATGGCTGCCGCCGCGCTGACAGGCCACACCGTCGACCGCGCCGAGCTCGTCCGCATCGCCACCGAGGTCGAGGGCCATCCCGATAACGTCGCCCCCGCTATCCTGGGCGGCGCCGTCTGCTCCTTTACGCCGACCGATTCGCTCCCCCAGTGTCTGCGCTACGAGGTAAGCGACAAGCTTCGTTTTATTACTGTGATTCCACCCTACGAGGTGCATACGAGCGAGGCGCGCAAGGTTGTGCCGCAGGAGATTCCACTCTCCACCGCCGTGTGGCAGATGGGCCGCATCGCCGGCATGACGCGCGGTCTGGAGACCGGCGACCTTGACCTGATTGCCGCCGCCAACGACGACCGCATCCAGGAGCCCTATCGCCGCCGCCTCATCCCCGACTACAACGCCGTGCGCGACACCTGCCTTAACGGCGGTGCCAAGACCATCTGGATCAGCGGTTCGGGCTCGACCCTCATGGCTGTGACCGACGATACCATCGTGGCAAAGTTCCTGCAGGTCAAGCTGCGTGAGCAGTTCCCCAAGTGCGACACGCACATTCTAACGTGCGACACGGAAGGCGCCCAGATCGAATACCTGTAGTCGCCGTCCCGTATACTCGCCGGGGAGGCCAGGGGCTTTGCCCCCAAATCGTCCTCGGACATGGCAGGACCCCCGCTGCGCACTTCGTGCGGCGGGGGCCCTGCCGTCCTGCGGAAAGATTTGGGGGCAAAGCCCCTGGCCTCCCCTACGTTCACTTCGCTGGCGGCGGCTACAGGGACCTACACTCTGTAAAAGCGCCGGGCTGATAGTTGCTTTTTATTGGTAGGGGCTCTTGCTAGGTAGGGACACTTACTAGTGACAGGCTTCGCCTGTGCGCTTGGTTTACGCTGCGCTGGTTTCTTTGTATTCGAAGACTGGTTCTAGGAGGTCTTCGATGTTGCAGTGGAGGGCTTTTGCTATGGCTCTTACGCTTGTTACCGAAGCTTCATTGATGTTTCTCTGGCGCTGCTCGTACATTTGGATTGAGCGGAGTGACACATCCGATTCGTATGCCAGATCTTGTTGGGTTTTCTTGAGCCTCTTTCTTGCTAACGCAAGCTTGGTTTGCCTGGACGCTTTTTTCGCCATATCGCAGACGAGGCGAGCCACGCGTTCCTCCGAGGCTTCGTGCCAGGGGTAGTACAGACTGCGTAGCACATCGAATGGAACGACATGCAGCAAATCTTCGAAAGACTCTCCTAGGCGCCACTGAAGGTATGCCAATATCCAGCCTGTCCAATATTCCGGTGTCTTTTCGAATCGGTAGGTTCGATTTGGCATCGGCCTTGATTGATAGCCCGACCTTTCGGCGATAAGCGCGAACAGCTCAACGCCCGATTTTCCCGACACTACCCATGCGTTGCCGCATTCGAACTCGCGAGCTACGCCGCTCAAGCAAAAGAGTTCAGCAACTTCCGATCCTTCTGCTCCATAATCGTTAACGGCATAGTCAAAGCAGTCGCCGAGATTGTTCATTGCGTCCTCGAGGTAGTAGACGGGGTATGTCCTACTCGGCCCACGATCCGTTAACTCTTGGATCATTCAAATCAACCCTCCCTGCCATCAAATCCCTAATGTCGACACCATCAGAGTCAAATCCGTTTACCGTATCCAGGTACTTTCGTCGAGCGTTCTGTTCTCGCTCAAATCGTTTGGGATAAAACTCAGCTCCCGAAGCCTGCTTCCAATCGCGGAACTTAATCGCCGAGAACGCACGCTCACTCATAAGCGCATATTGAATGCCCAAATCCCCCAAAAACATAATGCGCTGCAATTGCCTGAGCGAGATCATGCCGTTGACAAACTGTCTTGCAAACGAGAAATAGGAATCGTCTGCACGATAGCCTCGAATAACGTCATAGGGAGAAATATCAATCAGGCAGTTATCCAGCAGATAACGAAGCCCCTCGCGTGCTACTGGCGTTGAAACATTGAACTCTCTGTTATTCGCCAGAATTGCAAGCCAGTTGAGAATCGAGAACTCACCTGATTCCAAATCCAAAATCGCAAGGCCATCTAAATCAAGCTCATATCGATTGGCAATGCCATCAGACTCGGTCCGACATGCCCACTCCATTGCCATTTCCTCATGCGGTGTGCAATAAAACCCGCGCCCATAGTCATTGAATTGCCTGCATTTATCCAACGATGGATGCTCGACAACAACCTCCGACCCGTGCCAAAGCTCCATATCGACCTCCTAAAAAATATCACCCCAGTGATAGTTTACCAATAACTATCACTGGGGTGATATGAACGGGGGCTTTTGACGGTTTAACCCTGACTAGAGGCAGGCCTCGGCGATGCGCTTTTTTAGTTCGTCGATACCCACGCCGGTCTGGGAGCTCGTGATGATTACATTCTCGGCCGGGACGTTGAGCTGCTTTTTGATGGCTGCTGCTTGGCGGGCCTGCTGGGTGCGGCTGAGTTTGTCGGCCTTGGTGAGGCAGACGATAAAGTTGAACTCGTTGCCCTGCAGGTAGTCGATCATGTCATGGTCGAGTTTACTGGGATCGTGGCGAATGTCCACCAGCGACACAACCAGGTTAAAGCTGCGCTCGGAGTCGAAGAAGTCGCCAATGAGCTCGGCCCAACGGTCGCGCTCGGCCTTGGAACGGCGGGCGAAACCGTAGCCTGGCAGGTCCACAAAATGCACGTCGTCGGCCTCGAAGAAGTTGATATTGCTCGTCTTGCCCGGCGTACTCGAAACCTTCACCAGGTTCTTGCGGCCAAAGAGCTTGTTCATGATGGACGACTTGCCCACGTTGGAGCGGCCGACAAAGCTCACCTCGGGGCAGGTGGACTCGGGAATCTGCGAAACCTTGCCGTAGCTGGCGACGAACTTGGCAAGCTGGTAGTTAATGGAATCGGCCATGGACACTCCTTGGTCGTAGGTTCTTACAAATAGACGCGCTATTGCGCAGCGGCAATGCGGCGGACGATATCGAGCGTGATGTCACTTGCGACACGCGCGTACTCGAACAGATCGAACTCTCGCTCGCAAATTGCATCGTACGCCTCGTCACAATTATCGCTGATAGCGCGCAACACCAGGCAATCGACACCATTTTTGGTTGCGACATGGGCAATTGCCGCGCCCTCCATGCCGACACAATCGGCATGCGTCGCCTCGATAGCGTCGTTGCGCATGGTGGCGCCCGTCACAAAGCGGTTACCCGTGGCAATCGTGCCGACCAGGAACTGCTTGGTGCCCTCGTTCGAAGCGACTGCATTTTTCGAAGCGTCAACAAACCCACGCTCAGCAAGCACGTCGGCGGCAATATCGACCAGCGCGGGCGTCGAGCCAAACTCCTCGAGCCCCGGTGCGGACTCGGCGATAAGCGCGGTATCGGTATCCAGATAGCGTAGGCGTTTGCCAATGACCACGTCGTCGATATGGAGCTTGGGGTTCAAACCGCCCGCAATGCCCGAAAACACAACAGCCTGCGGAGCATACTTGCTAATGAGGTGCTGTGTTGCAGCGGCGGCGTTCACCGTGCCCATGCCCGCCGTTGTGGCGACAACTGTCAGGCCGTCGAGCTCACCACTCACAACGGTCAAGCCTGCCTCCCGTGCCTCGCAAACGTCGCTCAGCTCTTCCTTAATCTGCATGATCTCTTTTTCGAGCGCACCGATAATCGCGATGGTAGCCATACCATTCCCCAAACCTATACGAAATTCTCAACCAAGGTATGGTACCAGCATTTTGTTTGACCTCGCCAAACGAACACGCTAAGCCAGTGCAGCTCGCGTATCAAACAGAGCCTTTGCAATCGCGGCCGTAACCTCGCTCGAACGGTCACTCCATGGCATCGATGTCATGACGCTCATGACATAGGTACGGCCATCGATGTCGATGAGGCCTGCATCGCATGTCGAATAGCAACCATCCTCGCTAATCCAGCCTGCCTTGTTGCGCACCAAAACCTGCTCGTCCACAATGCCATCGCGAATAAACGAGCGCGATGTTGATGCCAGAAGGCCCGACAACCACTGTGGAGTCTCGGTATCCATGCTCAGATACTCGCTCATCTCACGCCATAACCTCGCAGAAGTGCGCGGGCAGTAGGTCGGAAAATCACTCATTGGATCCAGTGCCGTATCGTAATCGATGCCAAGACCGACAATCCAATCCTCGTAACCGACACGGTCAAACGCCGCACGTAACGCAATAAACGAATCGTTGTCTGAATAAACGACTGCAGCCTCGATCAAGTCGCGTACCGTCTGCCAACCCATGTTGTAGCCACCATAGGTGCCAAGGGAGTCATCGAGTGAAACCTGGCCCGTCTCGACCAGAGATTCGCAAATGTACAACGCATAGAGTGCCTTGTAGCTACTCGCACCGTACACCTCGACATCAGCGTTATACGTCACGCCCTTACCGCTCGACAGGTCGTAAAACACCACGCCCACATCGCCCAGCTCCTGCGCCTGGTCAAGCGCATTCTGGAGTGCGGCGAGGTTCTCATCCTCCAGGGCGAGGATCTGGTCATCAACCAGTGAGAAGGTCTGCACGGTATCGCCTGAGGGAATATCGTTAAAGTCCGCCTTCGAAAGCCCCGTCTTGAGGTTCGCTGTCGACAGGGTTTGACTTGCGGTGACTTTAGATTCAGAGACCTTTTTGTTTTGCGTCTGTACCGTTGACGCATCTGAGTGTGCCATTCGCTCCGAGGCGTAGGTTTTAACGGTAATTCCGAGGATAATAACCGCCGACGTTAGCATCCCAATGGCGGCAATCTTCCTCACGCGGATGCGAGCGCCGACAAGGCCACGCGAAGACGTGCCCTTCGTCTTATATCTGCTGCCATGCTGCGGCACATACTCGTCCCGCGATGCGATGTTTCGCACGTGGTCTCCTGACTGCCACCGTTTATATACGAGCAGCATGATACCGAGCAGGCATTTCTTTCCAAAGATATTCAGCAGCGTTTAAGGTGTCTTTAAAGAAACCACAAGCGTTTCTATGCATTTTTGCCAATTCTGTTGCACATCTCTACCCAAAACGCAGTTGCGGTGAAATAGTTCCTGTTTGGACGGCATAAGCCGAAAAACAAGAACTATTCCACCGCAACTTGACGGGGCTCTTTGGCAATCAACTTGGTGCCCAGGGGCACTCATTTAAGTCTGTCCCCAATGAGTGCCTTGACCAGCGCAGCGCGGGTATCGTAGAGGAGCAAAATGACTTGCTAGCCGATGGCGTTTTTTAGCTCCGCACGGCGCTTTTTCATACCGGCCATGACGGCATTGCGCAGCTCGGGCATGCGCGCGGTATCCATCTGGGGAACGCCCTCGAGCTTATAGGGAATGCCCAGTTGCTCGTACTTGACGACACCCATCGTGTGATACGGCAGCATTTCCAGGCCCACCACGTTGTGCCATGGAGCGATGAGGCGACCGAGCTTCTCGCACTCCTCCACCGTGTCGGTAATGCCCGGCACCACCACGTGACGGATAACGACCTTGATCTTGCGACGTGCAAGCTCATCGCCAAACGCCAAGATGCGTGCGGGATCGCAACCAGTCAGCTTTTTATGCTCGACCGGGTCGGCATGCTTAATATCGAGCAGTACCATGTCGGTCTCGTTGAGCACGGCATCGAACTTCTCGGGGTGGTTGGGGTCAAATGCATAGCCACAGCTATCTAGGCAGGTATGTACACGACCATCGGGGTTGTTGTGCATTGCACGGAACAGGTCGGCCAAAAACTCAGGCTGTAGGAGCGGCTCGCCGCCGGACACCGTAATGCCACCGCTGCGATAGAACTCGTGGTTACTCTGGAACTCGTCCATCAGATGCTCGACGGTCACCATGGTGCCGCCGTTAACCGACCAGGTATCGGGATTGTGGCAATACGCGCAGCGCATGGGACAGCCCTGAACAAACACCACAAAGCGGATGCCGGGTCCGTCGACCGTTCCCATCGTCTCGATTGAATGCACGCGGCCTAGGGCAAATGCGGAATCCTCAGGACGAGCGTCCACACCCTCAAGCGTCATCTCAGCCATTCCCGCTACCTTGCCTCTCCTTGGATGCAACCAATTAAAATGCCAGAGCCATTCTAGCCCATGCGCTTGCGTTTAAACGTCTCGGGCTAGAATGGCACGTTTTAATCTATCCCCCATCACCATGGCTGGGGGCTACGTCGAGATGTCAGGCTGGAGAACGCTCGCCTGCGACCTTTACGCCTTAAGCGTGAGCACCGCACCGAAGGCGGTCGGGCCGCAGTGGCTCGAGATGACGCCACCAACCTGAGTCCAGGTGACGTCCTTAAAGCCAAGATCGTGTGCATAGACTTCCATGTCGTCGCGCAGCTCCTCGGAAAGGCCTACCGAATACGCCAGGCCAATGTGCGAGTAGTCAATCTCGCCCTTGGCAACCATGTGGTCAATAAAGGCACGGGCGCATTTGAGCATAGAGCCGCGGAACTTCTTGGTCGCCACGAACTTGCCGCCCGTTACCTCAATGCAGGGCTTAATCTTGAGCAGATGGGCGCCCAGGAACGCGACGTTGGACAAGCGACCGCCCGCCTTAAGGAAGGCAAGGTCCGTAGGAACAAAGCCCAGCAGCACGCGGTCCATGACGGAGTTCGTAAATGCAAAGATCTCGTCGACGGTGGCATCGGGGTGAGCCTCGATGTATTTGGCGGTCTCGACGACAACGAGCGACTGGCCCACCGAGACAAAGCGCGTGTCCATGGAGAACACGTAGTCGCGCCCCTGAGCCGCAATCTTAGAGGACTGATGCGAACAGGTCGTGGCCTCGGAATATGCAAGATGCAAAATAGTCGCGTCGGGTTGCTCGGCATGGATGCGGTCGTACACATGCGCAAAATCCGCTGGCGAACAGCCACTGGTCTTGGGCATCACACCAAACTCGTTGCAGCGCGAGTAAATCTCGAGCGGATCGATCGAGCCGTCCTCGACGGTCTCGTCACCAATCGTGACATGCATGGGCACGCGCACGATGCCGTAGCGCTCGCAGAGCTCCGGCGTTACATCCGACCCAGACTCAACCACGATTACATACTTGCCCATTCTTATCACGACCCATCTCGACATTGGCTTTTCAATACATGACACGCGCGTCGCGCTGTTGCACAACGGCATCTAAGCGCCAAAGAGACGCCGCCCTTTGCACATAACAAAGGACAGCGTCTCCCTGGAAAACTCCGTGCTTAACTGAGATTTTACACGGTTTATTAAGGAGTGTTACTTATTCTGCAAACGGTCGCTATACGCGATAAACGGTAGTTGGCCGCGGCAACTGCGACACATTCCGCCCAACAAGTCCAATCGTGCTCCATGCACGGTTAATGAGCGAGGCGGTAGAAATCCATCGACGCCGCACCCTCGGCGTGCAGCGCCATCGCCGGAACCGCCGACGAATAGGTACGGCTCGTAAGTGCCGCCTCACCGCCGTTGGCAAAAATCTCGACCATCGTAGTGTCCGAAAGCACGCGCAGGTCGCGAAGCTCGCCGAGCTCAATCGACCTCTGGTCGCGCCCATAGCCTTCGTCACCCATGTCGAGGGTAAGCATCCCGTCCGCATAGCGCACAAAGACACCCTTGCGAATCTCGAGCTCAACCATCTTGGCGCCCTCACAGGAAACCACGAGATCAAACAGGCGGCCCGGCTCCTCAACGGTTTCACCGCCTGTCGTGCGAACGCAGTCGCCGCGCATCCTCTCAATCTCGTGCGCCGGCTGCTGGCAGAGCTTACCATCGCGCATGCTCAGCTCTCGCGGCACCGTCAACGCGCACTGCCACCCGCGCGCCACCGTCGGGTTTTCCGCCGTCGCATCGGGGCAACCCGACCATCCGATCATCAATCGCCGGCCTGCAGCATCCTCAAAGGACTGCGGAGCATAGAAATCAAAACCGGCATCGACCATCGGGGGCATGCCCTTCCCGACGATTTTAAAGCTCGGCGCCTCCCAATCGGCCTCGATGGGGAACCACACGCACTGATGCGGATTGCGGTAACGCCAACCATCGGCAGGCACACCCTGCGGACAGCAAACGAGAATAAGCTCGCCATCGAGCTCAAACAGATCGGGGCACTCCCACATAAAGCCAAACTTCTCGCCTAACTCAATGCGCGTCGCATAGCTCCAGTCCTCTAGATCGCTCGAGGTATAGACAAGCACGCAGCCACGGTCGTCTTTCGTACGAGCGCCCAGAACCATGTAGTAGATACCGTCGTGTTCAAGGATCTTGGGGTCGCGCACGTGCGTACCGATATCGTCGGGGTAATCGACCGGCCCAACAGCTATGCGCTTCTCGCCCAATTCGTCGGGATTCTCGGCAACCATATGAATCTGGTTTTGCTCACGGCCCGTCAACACGTAGTCGTAATCATCACGGTCAAAATGCTTAACGTTGCCGGTATAGAAGTAGTGAATCTTGCCATCACGTACAAAGGCAGAACCAGAATACGCTCCACTCGAATCCAAATCGGAATCGGGGAACAGCACGGGACCGTGATTCTCGTACGTCACAAAAACCTTTGTCGTCAGATGGTTCCAAAGCACTGGACCGCCATGCGCAGCATCGAACGGATCGTATTGATGATAGATGTGATACGTATCACCAATCTGAACCAAACCATTGGGGTCGTTGAGCCAACCAAGCTCAGGCTCCACATGGAACAAAAGCCTATCGGGGTCGGACGCGATGCGAGCCGCCGTCTCATCCTGTCCGGCACGCCACTGCTCATAGTCCGCACGCATCACCTTGTTTTTTTGATTAAACATCGCCATTGACCTTCTCGTCTATAGGAAAGGACGCTCGACTCACACGAGCCGAACGCCCTTCCCCAAATGGACTTATCCGCACATTACGCTGAACGGCCCAACTAGAAGCTAACGTCGAAGCCAGCGCCAGCGCCCTCTTCATCGGTGGTCGGCACGTCCTTTGCCTTGTTGTAGGCAAAGATCAAGACGATCGGCACGATGAAGGCGATGAGATTGCCAGCCACATACCACACGAGCGTCTCGGGCGTAACGATGAGCAGGCCAAGCACGCCGGTCAGACCCTGACCGATGGCGCGCACCTCAAAGAGCTTGACGAAGGCACCGCCGCAGCCTGCACCGATGCATGCGCAGATGAACGGAATGATCGAGTAGCGCATGTTTGCAGCGAAGATAGCGGGCTCGGAGATTCCGACCAGCGTCGGGATAAAGGACGACATGCAGATGTTGCGCTCTTTGGAATGCTTCTTATGAATGAGGTACATGCCGATGGCGCCGCCACCCTGGGCGATGATGGAAACCGACCAGATGGCCTGGATGTAGTTGAAGCCAGTCGTGGCAACGAGGTTTGCCTCGATACCCTGGATGAACTGATGCGTACCGGTAACGACAAGCGGCTGCAGGAACGCGGCGAAGACAAAGGCACCAAAGACGCCCATCCTGTTGTACAGGATATCGATTACGCCGGCGAGGACGTCGCCGATCAGGTTGCCGAGCGGGCCGAACACGGTGAACAGGGCGACGTTAGCAAGAATCAGGGTAACGGTCGGGACAAAGACGAACGAAACGACCTCGGGGATGTACTTCTGGGCAATCTTCTCGACCTTGGCCATAAACCAGGCAGTCAGGATTGCAGGGAACACGCCGCCCTGGAAAGCAACCATGGGAATGGAGAGCGGACCAAAGTTCCAGTACTCAGCACCCGTCGGATCCATAACGAACGTGTTGCGGTTCATAAGGCTCGGGTGAACCATGACGATACCGACGAGGATGCCCAGAATCGGGTTACCGCCAAAACGCTTCACCGCGCTGTACATAACCAGGACAGGCAGGTAGTCAAACGTGGTGGCGATAATGGCAAAGAAGCTTGCGAGGTTCTTGAGGAACTCGCTGTGGTCGGCGAGGCTGCCCTCCATGCCAAAGAGGCCGTTGGCAACGATCAGCGACTTAAGGCCGATGATGATAGCAGCGCCGACGAAAGCGGGAATGATGGGGATAAAGATGTCCGAGAATACCTTGAGGACCGAGAAGAACTTGCCCTTCTTGTCCGCCTCGGCGCCCTTGACCTCGGAAGCGCTGATCTCCTTAACGCCCGTCAGAGCCATAAACTCATCGTAGACCTTGTTGACGGTACCGGTACCGAAGATGATCATGAGCTGGCCGCTGTTGTACAGCACGCCCTTGACGCCATCGATGTTCTCGAGCTCGGCCTTGTTGTACTTGCTCGTATCCTTGAGCACCAGACGCAGACGCGTAACGCAATGCGTGGCGCCCTCGATGTTCTCCAGACCGCCGACGTTATCGACGACTTGCTGAGACACTACTTTGTAGTCCATGTTCCTCTCCATTCCCTTACGAAATCATAAAACGTTTTGATGCCATTACAGAGACGCGATCGTTGCATTTGCGCACTTGAGCGTACCGTCGGTGACCGTCAGCGCCACACCCTGGCCCTGCTTATTGCAGAAGCGCGCGTTAAGCGCAACATCATCGACAAAGATGGTCGCGATATCGTCGTCAACGACCAGGCGCACATGATGAGTGCCCTCGCCCTTAAAGAACAACGGACGCTCGAGGCCCATGTTGTTGACCTGGAACCACGGATACTGGGGGGCCGCCGTAAACTCGAGCTTGCCCTCACGCAGGTTGGCGCGGAACTCATAGGCAAGACCGGACTCGGCGTCCTCGGCAAGCTTCACCGAGAAGCCGGCAGCGTCACCGGCGAGCTCGATGTCGGCATCGAGCTTATAGGTGGAACCGGCATCCGCGGCGAGCACCTGCTCGACCTTGCCCGACTCGCAAGAGAGCTCAAAGGCCTCGACTGCCTTAGCCTCGCCAAAGGCGCCAAGCATGCTGTCAGGAAGCTTGGTGCCGAGCGTTCCGTCGGCACGCTGAACGATCTCGAGGGGCATAAAGGTGCCACCCCACAGGTAAGAGCTGGGGTCGCCGCCCTCGTCACGCGTAGGAACCCAACCAAAGAGAACGCGGCGCTCGCCGTCAAATGCGGTACGCGCGGCATAGTACGCGCGGCCATCGAAGGAATCGTCCGCAGGAGTGATCCAAGGACCGTTGATAGAGCGAGACATGCGGTAACGGGTCTTGTTGCCATCACTGTACTCGGAGAACACCAGATACCACCAGTCGCCCATCTTAAAGAGATCAGGCATCTCGAACATGGTGTACAGGCCCGGATTCCACCAGTCGCCCTGGAACTCCCAGGTATCCAGGTCCTTGGAGGTGAACTTGACCAGACGACCGGTCATCAAACGCTTGTCCTCGCCCACACGCGTGCCGAGGATGAGCATGTACTCTTCGTTCTCCTCATCCCAAAGCACAAAGGGATCGCGCCAGTTGCGGTCATCGTAACCCTCCTGGGGCGGAAGCAGCGTCTCGGCGATGTTCTTCTCCCACTTGACGGCGTCGTCACTCGTTGCGTGAAGAAGAACCTGCTTCATCAAGCGTGCCTTGACCTTATCGCGATTGCAACCAGTGTAGAGCGCATGGTACTTGTCGCCCACCTTAAACACCGTGCCGGCATAAACATACTGGTCGACTTCCTCGTCGCCGCCACGCTCAAGGCTCTCGCCAAAGTCTTTGTAATTGACGAAGTCCTTGGTTGTCGCGAGTGCCCAGCCAAACGGCTCTCCGAAAGGTCCGGGGTTTCGCGTGTCACGCTGATGATAGAGATAGAACGTGCCGTCCTCGCCGTACGGCATGATGTCGCCTACCCAAATTCCCTCAGGCTGGTAATACACCTTGTGCATCCGAGATTTCCTTTCCCACGTGATACTAACTCGGTACAACTGCAAGATATGTCAATCGTTTTCATATGTCAAACGTTTTCATACCAATACGTCTTTTTGCAGTTCCAGTCGTCGGCAAACGGTTGACATATGCCGGCGAACGGTCATCAGAGGTGTTTGAGGAACTCTTTTGGCACGGGATGAACTACGCGGTTTTACCCTCAATGAGTTCAACGGGGAGCTTGATATTCGATTCGGGCTTTTCGCCGTTAACAAGAGCAATGATGGATTGCGCCGCGAGCTCTCCGATGCGATCGATATCTTGGCGTACGGTTGTTAAGTCAGGCATAAACGTCATAGTGCGGCGGGCACCATCCGCGCCCACGACCTTAATATCATCCGGAGCGTTCAAGCCGCGCTGCTTCATCACGTTAAGACAGATAGCCGCCATCGTGTCGTCTCCCGCAAAGATGCCGTCAATATCGGGGTTCTCATCGAGGATCTTCGCAACGACCGCGCTCTTTTCGTCGTCGGGCTTAACGAACTCGACCTCACGGACAAGCGCGGGCAAACCGGCCTGCTCAACAACATCGAGGTAGGCATCGGTACGCTTATTGGCAGGCATGCGCATGCGGCTATTGCTGCGCAGGCACAGGATGCGTGAACAACCGTCATCGATCAGGCGACGCGTGGCAAGTTCGCCGATGCTATAGCTGTCGCTCGCAATCTGAACAGAAGCCTCGCCAAGGTCGCAGTCGATACCAACCAGACTCAAGCCCATCTCGGCATACGCCTCGGCACCGATATTAAGCGAGTTGACGATGACGCCATCAACCATATTGCGTCGAAGCATGTCGATATAAGAGCGCTCAAGCTCGGGTCGATTGGCGCTATTGCACAGCAGCATCTTAAAACCGTTTTCGGCCAGGGTACGCTCAATGACTTGAACCACTTGGGCATGAAACGGGCTGCTGACATAGGGGACGATCATACCGATAAGATTCAGGCGACCGTTGAGCATGGCACGAGCGATATCGTTGGGCGTATAGTTGATGCGCTTCATCGCGGCATGGACCTTATCGCGGGTCTCTTGGCTAATATAGCCACGATTATTAAGCACACGAGATACCGTAGTAGGCGAAACCCCCGCCACCGCCGCAACTTCCTTGATGCCAGGCTTAGCCGTATCCTTAGAACGAGCACTCTCGCGAGCCATAGCACCCTCCCCCATCAACATGTCATACGTTTACATACGAACAAAGCATACCCCAACAACAGCGGGAAGACGGTAACAGCACAAGTAAGTAAACGACTCATCCAAATAATTAGGAGAGTTCCGCCTAAAGGGTGACTCCAAAGGACCCCACATGGCCGGTTTTGGGTTATTTTCCAAAACATCCCGCAGGACGCAAAGAGGCTCCGCCGCGCAACGCGCGCAGCGGAGCCTCTTTGCATGTCCGAGGACGTTTTGGGAAATAACCCAAAACCGGCCCCAGTAATCCTACAGGAGTTGAACCCTTTAGAACTTGTCGTGGAAGGTACGCGCAATGACCTCGTCCTGCTGCTCCTTGGTGAGAGTGTGGAAGTTCACGGCATAGCCGGAAACGCGGATGGTCAGCTGCGGGTACTTCTCGGGGTGAGCCTGAGCGTCGAGCAGCGTCTCACGGTTGAAGACGTTGATGTTCAGGTGGTGGCCACCCTTCTCGGCGTAAGCGTCGAGCATGTGGACCAGGTTATCGGCCTGAGTCTCGGAAACTTCAGAAACCTTCATAATGTGTCTCCTTCGATTGATAGGCGCCGGCCGAAACCGGCGCGCTAATCAGTAATCGTTATTGTTAGTATAGCACTAACAATAGTTACTCGCCCAGCTGATCAAGGTCGATATCGCCAAAGAACACCTGGTCCTCCTTGCCGAGCGCACTCGGGATGATGGAGAAGGTGTTGGAAATGCCGTCCTGAGCATCGCGGAACGGGAGCTTGGAAACCGAAGACAGCGAAGCGATGGCGCCGTGGCTATCGCGCTTGTGCATGGGGTTAGCACCCGGGGCGAACGGCTGGCCAGCCTTGCGGCCGTCGGGGGTGGAGCCGGTCTTCTTGCCGTACACGACGTTGGAAGTAATGGTCAGAACCGAGGTCGTGGGCACGGAGTTGCGGTAGGTGTCGTTCATGCGGATGTACTCCATGAACTGGTGCACAACGTCGTGAGCGATCTGGTCGACGCGGTCGTCGTCGTTACCGTACTTGGGGAACTCGCCCTCGGTCTCGAAGTCGACGATGATGCCGTTCTCATCACGGACAGGGTGGACCTTGGCGTACTTGATGGCGGACAGGGAGTCAGCCACGACGGAAAGGCCAGCGATGCCCGTAGCGAACCAGCGGTGCACGTGCTTGTCATGCAGAGCCATCTGGATGCGCTCGTAGCAATACTTGTCGTGCATGTAGTGAATGATGTTCAGCGAGTTGACGTACACGCCGGCGAGCCACTTCATCATGTCGTTGTACTTGGCCACAACGTCGTCGTAATCGAGGGTATCGCCCTCGACGGCGCGATACTTGGGGCCGACCTGCTTCTTGGAGACCTCGTCGACGCCGCCGTTGAGTGCGTACAGCAGGCACTTGGCCAGGTTGGCACGGGCGCCGAAGAACTGCATCTCCTTGCCGATGCGCATGGAGGACACGCAGCAGGCAATACCGTAGTCGTCGCCATGATAGACGCGCATGAGGTCGTCGTTCTCGTACTGGATCGAGGAGCTGGCGACAGAAGTCTTGGCGCAGAACTTCTTGAAGTTCTCGGGCAGACGGGTCGACCACAGAACGGTCATGTTGGGCTCGGGGCTGGTGCCCATGTTCTCGAGCGTGTGCAGGTAGCGGTAGCTCATCTTGGTAACGAGCGTACGGCCGTCAACACCCATGCCGCCGATGGACTCGGTGACCCACTGCGGGTCGCCGGTGAACAGGGCCTGGTACTCGGGGGTACGGGCAAACTTGACCATGCGGAGCTTCATGATGAAGTGATCCACGAACTCCTGGATCTGCTCCTCGGTGAAGGTACCGTTGGCAAGGTCGCGCTCGGCGTAGATGTCGATGAACGTAGAGGTACGGCCGATGGACATAGCGGCGCCGTTCTGCTCCTTGACGGCAGCGAGGTAGGCGAAGTACATCCACTGGATGGCCTCCTGCGTGTTGGTAGCAGGGTTGGAAATGTCGAAACCATAGGTCTCGGCCATCATCTTGAGCTCGCCGAGGGCGCGGATCTGCTCCTGCAGCTCCTCGCGATCGCGGATGTTGTCGGCGGTCATGACCGTCGGGGTGGAAGCCTTCTGGGCCTCCTTGTCCTTGATCAGGTAGTCGACGCCGTACAGGGCAACACGACGGTAGTCGCCGATGATGCGGCCGCGGCCATAGCCATCGGGCAGACCGGTGATGATGTGAGCCGAGCGGCAAGCACGCATCTCGGGGGTGTAGACATCGAAGACGCCAGCGTTGTGGGTCTTGCGCTCGAAGGTGTAGCGCTCGACAACGTTCTCATCGACCTTATAGCCGTGCTGGCTGGCAGCCTGGCAAGCGATGCGGATACCGCCGTTGACGTGCAGCGCGCGCTTGAGCGGCTTGTCGGTCTGGAGGCCGACGATGGTCTCCTTCTCGCGGTGGGCGTTATCGATGTAGCCAGCGGGGTGGCTCACGATACCCGTGACGGTCTTGGTGTCCATATCGAGGACACCGCCCTGCTCGCGCTCCTTAAGCAGCAGGTCGAGAACCTCGCCCCACAGCTCCTTGGTACGCTCGGTCGGGCCGGCGAGGAACGACTCGTCGCCCTCGTAGGGGGTGTAGTTCTTCTGGATGAAGTCTCGGACGTCAACCTCTCCCGTCCAGATGCCTTCCTTGAAGCCTTCCCATGCCTCCTGCATTGTGTAACCACGCTCCTAGTTACGTGTAATGCGGCGCTCTCTCACACCGCTGCTTATTGAATTCTTGAATGTTCGGCTTGCACTACCGGCTTCTTCCGTTCTTCACCACACGTTGGTGTATGGAAAACGTTTATCCACCTTGGAACTACAACCCAAAACCCAAGATTTCACCCGTTTGAGAAGGATAACATAGCGACCCTCTCCATCTGGGCTGTTATATGTTTCTTTTTTTATATCATAAGGGCGTTTTTTACAAACCCGCAGGAAATGCGAGCGCGAACAACTACCGTTCACCGATTTGTATGTTATTTTTCCTTGCCTTTGTACGACCTTCGCTCTAGCTGTTATGCCAGCTTTAGCAGGGTAAAGTGTCCCAGAGACCCTACAGAAACTGCAGGGCGGCCACGGGATCCCCCGTGGCCGCCCTGTGGCGTAGCTAGTTTTTAGCTTTGATTGCCGCTTGGCATTAGGCGGCTGCGGCGGCCTTGTCGGTCGTTGCCTTGCTATCGCCGTTGCCCTGGCCCTCAAAATGCTTGTAGCACCAGCTGGTGACCAGCGGGGTCAAAATAGCCGTCACGATTGCGCAGGCAGCAACCTGTGCCGTAGCCGTCGCGAGCACGGCGCCACCGTACATGGCCCCGTTGACGCTTGCCATGGCAGCAGGCGTGGCCACATTGGCTCCGGCGCAGCTTGAAATGGCCGCACCTGCGACACCCGTGCCGCCCGTGAGCTTATCGACCGCGATGACGGGAATTGCAAAGACCACCGAGCAGATCACGCCGAGCAGGATGCCGGGAAGACCGCCGTTGATAAGCTGGCCAAAAGTCATGGTCGAGCCCATGGCAAAGAAGACGAGCACGATGATGGCGGAAAGTGCCGGTGCCATCATCTTCTTAAAGCTCGGGAAGAGGTTACCCAGAATAATGCCGACGACGATCGGCAGGATGGCGCCCACGAGCGACCAGCCGATCGGAGCCTGGCCGGCAGCGCCAAGGACAATCATCGTGACCGGAGGGCCGACAACCAGCGTGGTGATGGCAACGGCGCCACGCTCGGCCTCGTTGCCCATGGTGCCCATCAGACCAGCGTACATAGCGTTGTTGGCACCGGTGCAAGCCGCCAGCATCACCATGGCCGAGATGCCAAACAGGTTGTCGTTGAATACATAAAGGATGAGCAGCGACACGGCAACGACCACGATCTGCTTGACGGCGATGATGATGGCGCCGCGGGCAGCGGCGGCAGGAGCACTCTTAAACGAAATCGTCGTGCCGACGATGAGCAAAAAAGCGCCCACGAGCGGGCTTGCACCCTGCTGGGTCATGCCGAGCGTAAAGCTGCCGAGCGTTTTGAACAGGTCGGGGAATAGCGTGTTGAGCAGGCAGCCCAGCAAAAGCGGCACCAAAATATTGGCACCCGGGATGGAGGACATCTTAAAGAACGGCTCCTTTGCCGCCGGCGCCTCCACCGCAGTCGATTCACTCATATATATCTCCTTTGGATGCATGCGAATCGTAGCCGCACGCGCCTATGTCAGAAAGAAGGCGACGGTCCCGAGTCGCAGGAGCCGTCGCCGAATTAACGTCGCGGGATATTACCCGTCCAGGACGATGCCACCGTCGCAGTCACCGATCTCGCCGTTCACGAAGCTGGCGAGGTCGGAGGCAAAGAAGAGCACCATCTGCGCAGGCTCGCTGGCCCGGGCGGCACGGCCCAGAGGAATACCGTTGATGATGCGCTGAGAGTTCTCGTCAGAGAGGATCGAGGTCATATCGGTAAGCGTGAGCGACGGGCATACAGCGTTGCAGCGAACGCCAAACTTGCCGCCTTCCTTGGCGACTGCCTTGGTTAGACCGTTAACACCGGCCTTGGAGCTCGCGTAAGCCGCAGTGCCGAGCAGGCCGCCGCCGATCTTGCCGGCAACAGAGCTCACGTTGACGATAGTGCCGGCATGGGCCGCCTTAAAGTGCGGGTACACGGCGTTCATCATGGTGAAGGTACCGTTGAGGTTGATGTCGATGGTGCGACGCCACTCGGTGTCATCGATCTCGTCGAACTTCTTGGTGCTGATGACGCCAGCGCAGTTAATCAGGATGTTGGTTTGCGGCAGGTCCGTAAAAATCTGCTCGACAGTCTCGCGCGCCTTGGGTGCATCGGCGACATCGAGCTGATAGAACTTGTTGCCCTCGCCAAGCTCGGCCACCGCGGCCTCGCCCTTAGCAGCGTTCCTTGCGATGAGCGCGACATGTCCGCCGCCCGCGACGATGCCCTTGGCGATCTCGAGGCCAATGCCCTGAGTGCCGCCCGTGACAATCGCGGTCTTGCCCGTGAAGTCAAATGCCATGACTCCATCCCCCTTTATATAAGGTGTCTCCTCGCGGGAAGTTGGAGCATCGCACGTGGCGATTATATGAGTCCCAGTCGTCATGGTGGTGACAACCCCTCGCCTAACCGCGTGCATGATAATTCTTTGAAACGCTACAATTATTGAATTATTTTAATTCTTTATACGCCCTTTATATTGCCTAGCGGCCAAGTAGATTTTTGGAACATGCCTAGAAATCTACCGAATGGAATGCTTGGGCGGGGGTATCATCTTTCACCGAAAATAGTTTCTAGTGTTAGGGGTTTTCGGTGGAAGATACCGATTTCCATGAGTTTGGACGTCAGCTCTTAACTGAGTTTGGCAGCATGCATCAGCGCATTTCGCGCTTTGCGGACAAAGCTCTCGGCGGCGAGATGGCCGTCATGCGCGCCCTCATACTCGCCGGTGGTTCGCTCACGCCGAGCGAACTCGCTGATCGCGCCTGGGTCTCCAGCGCCCGCATCGCCAATATCCTGCGCGCCCTCGAGGCCAAGGGCTGGGTCGAGCGCGAGCACTCAAAGACCGACCGTCGTCGCGTACACGTCACAGTGACCGACAAGGGATTCCAGGTCATCGAAATCAAACGTCGGGAATTCGAGGACCGCACCGCAGCCTTCCTCGAGCAGCTCGGCGAAACAGATACCCAAGAGATGGTGCGCCTTCTAAGACGTGCCAACGAAATTATCGACCGCAATCAAGAAAGGAGAGATGCCGAGTGAGGATTCTCAAGCTCTTTAAAAAACATATCCTGGCACTGTTCGCAGCTATCGTACTTATCGTAATCAGCTGCAACGCCGATCTGGCGCTGCCTACCTATATGAGCGACATCGTCGACGTGGGTGTGCAGCAAGGCGGCATCGCGTCGCCCGTGCCCGACACCATCCGTGCCGAATCGCTCGACGACCTCGAACTCTTCATGAGCACCAAGGACGCCAAGGCTGTGGAGGCCGTGTTTAGCAAGGCGGACAATAACGGCATTCGAACGTACAAGGGCACCGAGGAGGAGCGTGCCGACGGCGGCAAGATTGCCGACATCATGAGCCTGCCTGAGACCGTCGTGCTCGCCTTCAACCAGGGCATCGACGCCGACTCCATGGGCGACATGACCGGCACGTCCAGCGAGAAAGACAACAACGCTGCCCAGGCCATGCCCACCCCCGAGCAGATGGCGGCGATGACGCCCGAACAGCTCGCCGAGATGCAGCAGAAGGCCGCAGCGGCGCAGAACATGCAAAAGCAGATTGATGCCGACGGCGGTAAGATCACCATGAAGGGTCTGAGTCTAGGCGTTGAAGGCGGCCTAATCGACCAGGGCAAGCTCGTGGAGGGCGCCAACGATATGGCGGACAAAATGGGCTCCATGTCGGGTTCCATCGTGACCCAACGCGCCGTGAGCTATGTGCAAGACGAGTACAAGGCGCAGGGCATCGACCCCGCCGACGTGCAGAACGCCTACCTGGGCCGCATGGCGACCACGATGTTTGGTCTGTGCCTGATCTCGCTCGTCGCCACCATCCTGACCGGTGCCGTGGCTTCGCGCACCGCCTGCTCCATCGCCCGCGACCTGCGCCGCGAGACCTTCAACAAGGTTATGCACTTCTCGCCGGCCGAGGTGGGCAAGTTTAGCCAGGCCTCGCTCATCACCCGCTGCACCAACGACATTCAGCAGATCCAGATGGCCGCAACCCTGTTTATCCGCATGTGTCTGATGGCCCCCGTCATGGGCATCGTCGCCGTCATGCGCGTCCTGGCCAACCATACCGGCCTAGAGTGGACCATCGCCGTGGCCATCATCGCGGTCTCGGCTGTCGTCGGCGTACTTATGGGCCTCACCATGCCCAAGTTCAAAAAGATGCAGAGCTTTGTGGACCGTGTGAACCTTACCGCCCGCGAGCTGCTCGACGGCCTTATGCCCATCCGCTCGTTCAACCGCGAGGAGCATGAGCTCGAGCGTTTTGACAAGGCTTCGCTCGACCTGATGACCACGCAGCTCTACACCAACCGAGCCATGAGCTTCATGATGCCGCTCATGATGCTCGTCATGAACTGCATCACCGTGCTTATCGTCTGGTTTGGCGCGCAGGGCGTGTCCGACGGCGTGATGCAGGTCGGCAACATGATGGCGTTTATCTCCTACACCATGCAGATCGTCATGGCGTTTATGATCCTCACCATGGTTTCGGTCATCCTGCCCCGCGCCGAGGTCGCAGCCGAGCGCGTGGAAGAGGTCATCACCTGCCCCACGAGCATCAACGACCCCGCCTCGCCCAAACTGCCCGCTGCCAGCGCGCCGCGCGGCGAGCTCACCTTCCGCGACGTGAGCTTCCAGTATCCCGATGCCCGCGCCGACGTCATCAGCGGCGTGAACTTCACCACGCATGCCGGTCAGATGCTCGGCATCATTGGCTCCACGGGCTCGGGCAAGTCCACACTCGTGCAGCTGATTCCGCGCCTGTACGACGTCACGGGCGGCAGCATTTCGCTCGACGGCATCGACGTGCGCGACATGACCCTTTCCGAGCTGCGCCGCCGCATCGGTTATATTCCGCAGCAGGGTCGTCTGTTCTCGGGTACCGTCGAGAGCAACCTCAAGTTTGCCGGCGACATGGTGAGTGACGAGGATATGCGCCAGGCAGCACGCGTCGCCCAGGCGGAAGACTTTATCGCCGAGCGCGAGGGCGGCTACGACTCCCCCATCAGCCAGGGCGGCTCCAATGTCTCGGGCGGTCAGCGCCAACGCCTGGCCATCGCCCGCGCGTTGGCCAAAAAGCCCGAGGTCGTGGTGTTCGATGACTCGTTTAGCGCCCTCGACTACAAGACCGACGCTCGCCTGCGCGAGGAGTTGGCCAAAAACGTCACCGACGCCGCGCTCGTGGTCGTGGCCCAGCGCATCGCGACCATCATGCACGCCGACCAGATCATCGTGCTCGACGACGGCCACGTAGTGGGCACCGGCACGCACGAGGAGCTGCTGCGCAGCTGCCCGGCGTACCTGGAGATCGCACAGTCGCAGCTTTCCGCCGAGGAGCTGGGGCTTACCCAAGAAGAAATTGCAGCCGTCATGGAAGGAGGCGAGCGCTAATGGCAGACGAGACCAAGACTCAGATTCCCAAGCCCACCCGCCAGCGTGGTCCCATGGGCCGCATGGGCGGCATGCGTCGCGGCGAAAAGGCCAAGGACTTTAAGGGCACCATGAGGCAGCTGCTCGGCTATATCGGCCAGCACAAGATTGCCGTGTTTGCCGCCGTCGCCTTTGCCGTGTGCTCGGTCATCTTTAACATTGTGGGACCCAAGGTGCTCGGCCAGGTTACGACCAAGCTGTTCGAAGGCCTGGTCGCCAAGGTCAACGGCACCGGCGACGTTGACTTTGACTGGATCGCCAAGACGCTCGGCTTTTTGCTCTGCCTGTATCTGGCGAGCTCTGTCTGCAGCCTGGTCCAGGGCTGGCTCATGACCGGCGTCACGCAAAAGATCTGCTACCGCATGCGCAAGGAAATCGCCGCCAAGATTGCCGTCGTGCCGATGAGTTACTTCAACGGCCACAGCAAGGGAGACGTACTCAGCCGCATCACCAACGACGTCGATACGCTGGGTCAGTCGCTCAACCAGAGCGTGACGCAGCTCATCACGTCGGTGACGCAGATTATCGGCGTGCTCGTCATGATGCTTTCGATCAGCCTGCCGCTTACCAGCGTCACCGTGCTCACGCTGCCGGCCGCCGCGATTATCTTGACCGTAATGATTCACTTCTCGCAGCCGTACTTCCGCGAGCAACAGCAGGTTCTGGGCGCCGTCAACGGCATTATCGAGGAAGACTTTGCCGGCCAGAACGTCATTCAGGTGTTCGACCGCGCCGAGGCCTCGATCGAAGAGTTCGACCGTCAAAACGACCGCCTCTTTATTAGTGGCTGGCGCTCGCAGTTCCTGTCGGGCCTGATGATGCCGCTTATGAGCTTGGTGGGCAACATGGGCTACGTGGGCGTCGTCGTGGTGGGCGCGCAGCTCGCGCTGACCGGCAATGCCACGCCCGGCGACATCCAGAGCTTTATCCAGTACGTGCGCAACTTTACGCAGCCGGTGCAGCAGCTGGGCAACGTGAGCAACACGATGCAGTCGATGGCCGCCGCCACCGAGCGTGTGTTTGAGTTCCTGGCCGCGCCCGAGGAGGAGCAGAAGGCCGCCGCGCAGATTCCCGAGAAGCGCCCCGGCCACGTGGAGTTCGACCATGTCAAGTTTGGCTACACGCCCGACAAGACCATCATCCACGACTTTAGCTGCGAGGCGCAGCCCGGCCAAACCATTGCCATCGTCGGCCCCACCGGCGCCGGCAAGACCACGCTCATTAAGCTGCTGCAGCGCTTTTACGACGTGGACGGCGGTTCGCTGCGCGTCGAAGGCGTCGACGTGCGCGACTGGGACCGCGCGGCGCTGCGCGGCGAGTTTGCCATGGTGCTGCAGGACACCTGGCTGTTTAACGGCACCATCCGCGAGAACATCCGCTACGGACGCCCCGATGCGACCGATGCCGAGGTCGAGGCCGCCGCACGCGCCGCACGCTGCGACCACTTTATCCATACGCTCGCCGGTGGCTACGACTTTATGATCAACGAGGAGGGCACTAACCTGTCGCAGGGTCAGCGCCAGCTCGTGACCATCGCCCGCGCCATTTTGGCCGACCGTCCGGCGCTGATTCTGGACGAGGCGACCTCCAACGTCGATACCCGCACCGAGGAGCTCATCCAGCGCGCCATGGATGCGCTGATGCAGGGCCGCACGAGCTTTGTCATCGCGCACCGCCTGTCCACGATCCGCAACGCCGACGTGATCTTGGTAATTCGCGACGGCGACATCGTCGAGAAGGGCACACACGACGAGCTGCTCGCCCAAGGCGGCTTCTACGCGGACCTGTACAACTCGCAGTTCGACGAAGCGGCGTAAAACCGGCGGCAAACAACCGCAATACCCAAAAACGGGGGCGCAGAATGAACTGCGCCCCCGTTTTGTGTTCTTTGGGCCTCGAACCGCCTCCCCTGGGACCTGATTGACAGACCACTCCAAGCCCTGTGGGCAAAAAATGGCAAATATGAGTACTGTCACCTTTTTAGTAGCATCCAAACCCGCCTCAAATGCTACCCACACGGCTTGCAAGCGCCCCCAAATTGCTCAAACAGCTCTATAGCCGGCTTATATGTGTTGAGGTTAATGAACATATTTGCTGTTATGTCTATTATCTTATGCCAACAATATGGCACTACGATAGCAACAGTACTCATATTTGGCATTTTTTGCCCACAGGGTGCTTCCCGGGGAACCGGCGACAGTCTTTGGACTCCGCGCGACGCCATTCCCTCCCGGCGAGCGTCAACGTTTGCCCAGATAAAACCTACCAAAATAAACCTGTCCCTTTTTGGCAGGTTTCGGGGTGACAAGGGACTTGCACTTTAGCGTGCGACAGCGGATAATGCCGAGCACTCGACAATACGCCTATTGCTCTTTCTATAGATTGAGGAGGCCCCTATGGCCATGGAATTCAAACGCAAGTTGCCGATCCCCATGGAGATCCGCGAGGAAATGCCGCTTTCTGCCGAGCTTACCGCTAAGAAGCAGGCATTTGACGCCGAGGTCGCCAAAGTCTTTACCGGCGAGGACGCACGCAAGGTGCTCATCATCGGCCCGTGCTCTGCCGACCGCGAGGACTCGGTGCTTGAGTACATGAACCGACTGGCCAAGGTCGCCGAAGAGGTCAAGGACAAGCTCATCATCATTCCGCGTGTCTACACCAACAAGCCGCGCACCAAGGGCACCGGCTACAAGGGTCTGCTGCACAACCCCGATCCCGAGGCGCCCGATGACCTGCTCGAAGGCGTCAAGGCCATCCGCCACATGCACCTGCGCGTCATCGAGGAGACTGGCTTCTTTACCGCCGACGAGATGCTCTACCCCTCCAACTATCAGTACCTCGTTGACCTGCTGAGCTATGTTGCCGTGGGCGCACGCTCGGTCGAAAACCAGGAGCATCGCCTGGTGTCGAGCGGCATCTCGGTGCCCGTCGGCATGAAAAACCCCACCGCCGGTTCCACCACCGTCATGCTTAACTCCATTTACGCCGCACAGGCGCACCAGAGCTTTATCTTCCGTAACTGGGAAGTCGATTGCGATGGCAATCCGCTCGCACACGCCGTCATGCGTGGCTACATCGGCCTCGATGGGCGCACCTACCCCAACTACCACTACGAGCACCTCGAGCGCCTGGCCGAGCGCTATACCGAGCACGCCGGCTACGCCAATCCGGCGGCGGTCATCGACTGCAACCATGACAACTCGGGCAAGCGACCGCTTGAGCAGTATCGCATTTGCAAGGAGGTGCTCGATAGCTGCCGCCGCAACGAGTCCATCTCCAAGCTGGTCAAGGGCTTTATGATCGAGTCCTACCTGGAGGATGGCAACCAGCCGGTCGACGGCGGCGTCTTTGGCAAGTCGATCACCGACCCGTGCCTGGGCTGGGAAAAGACCGACTACCTCATCCACGAGATCGCAGAGCGGGTTTAGAGTTACGGCGTTTTACCAAACGCCGTAACCGGTTGACGCTGCAAGCCCGCCAGAGCGGCAATCTGCCTTTCAACTTCGGCGGCATGACCAGAAGGTCAAT
>WGSL01000026.1 GCA_014871665.1 Collinsella sp.
ATCCAAGGGTTATACCCTAAGAGCAAACCACCCCTTTTAGGGGTGGTTTTGATTGACCTCGTATGGGGTCGAACCCGTCGGGGCGCGAAGTTGGGGAAACTGCACCGTGATTTCCTTAGGGAAACACGGCTAAAGCCCCATAAACGTGCTCTCCTTATGAGAATTATGCTCACGGGGCTCGATGCATGTTGAGAAGTTGTGATCAAACTCAAAGTGAGAATCGATTTAGTCTGCTCGATAGTGCGATCCGAGACTTTCGGTTCGCTTACACATGGCTTTGATCATTTCCTGTGCTAGTTGAATCCGCGATTGCAGGCGGGCGAGGGCTGCGACTTCGCTGTCCTGGGCTTTCTGTGTGCTCAAGGTCGTTGCCTCCGTCTTCAAGCCCTCAAGCTCGTGTAGTGCCTCGGATAGGCCTGTTTCGGTCCTGTTGATCATGCAATAGGTGCTCATCGTGTGCCTAAGGCTGTGTGTCAGGCGTTCGGCATCTGTTGTGGCAATGCCGTACTGGGGGAGGGTGATATCCGCCTTCAGGGCCGCCTCAGGCTCTTTCTGCGCTGTGAGGGCTGCCGATGCGCCCGCGATACGTCCGAATACGATGCCGTTGGCGCATGACAAGCCACCAATGCGGTCGGCGCCGTGCATGCCGCCTGTTGCCTCGCCACAGGCGTAGAGGCCCTCAACGCCCGTGTACGCGGTCTTGTCGATCTTGATACCGCCGTTGGCGGCGTGGGCATACATCGCCACGCGCATCTCGTCGGTCGGCGCGATGCCGTGCTCGTCTTGCAGCCAAGTGGCAAAGGTCTGCACAAACTCGGGGACGTCCTCGCGGGGGAAGTCGTAGTGGAGCGCCAGGCCTTCGGCGCCTGCTTGATCGATGGCAAGATCGATGGCGCGGGAAGCCAGGCGCGAAGTGAAGGGGCCATATCCTGAGCGTTGCTCAAGCAGATCGTCTAGCTTGTCATCATCGATTTCAACTGGCTGGTCGAACTTAACGTAGCGCCAGGTCTTCTCGTTAAAGACAAGGTTGCGCTTAGGCTCATTGAAGCCGGGCATCATCTGCATGAACTCTATATTGGTAAGGGACGCACCGTGTGCCCGTGCGATGGCCTGCGAGGAGCTGAGCACGTCGAAGGAAGTGAGGCTGCGCTCGAACAGTCCGCCCGTGCCGCCCGCAGCGATGATAGTGGCCTTTGCTGTAAAGGTCACAATGCGCTCGTTCGTTTGGTTGAAGAGCACGGCGCCGACAATCTTTCCGGTCGTGTCCTCAACAAGGTCGATAAGCTCGTGGTGGGGGAGTAGGCGAATGCCGAGAGACTCGACCTGGGCCATACATGCGTCCTCAAGGGGCTTGCGGGTGAGGCCGCGCCACATGCGCGTCTTATGGTCAAAGCAGGGGATAAACTGCTTCTGCTGAGCGCTCTCGGCGCTTTGTGGGCGCTGAAGCTCAACGCCAAGATCCTGCTCGAGCCATTGGATGGCCTGAGGAATACCGTGGACAAAAGTCTGGACGAGTGTAGGGTCGGCAACGCCACCGCCGACGGTCTGGATGGTGTCGATGAGGTCCTGTTCATCGTCTTCGTCGACGGGTCCAATAAGGCCGAGCCCCCAGGTTCCCGGGAAGAAGCTCGATCCGCTCATGGTCTTGCCGGCGCTTGCGACGGCAACGGTCGCGCCTGTGCGCGCCGCTTCGATGGCGGCACAAAGGCCCGCAATTCCGGATCCAATTACCAATACATCAGTCGATTCCATCTGATTCCTTTCTCGTCCGGCGCATTGTCGCATGGGTGATCGGCAAAGGTGTCACAAAGATTGGAGAAATCGGTAAAGGGCCAAATTGGAAGGTGGGCGTCGCCGATACCTTAACGCCCAATCGCGTCTTCTCAATAAGTTGCGGTGGAATAGTTCCTGTCTGGAAGGAAGGGGCGGCTGTTTAGGAACTATTTCACCGCAACTGAGGGAGGGACTAAAAAGAGCCGCTACCCGGTTGGGTAGCGGCTCTAAAGCTCAACTATATGAGCATCGCGCGGGCGCGATTAGGCCTTGAGGGCCTCCTCGACGGCGACAGCGCAGGCGACGGTGGCACCGACCATGGGGTTGTTGCCCATGCCGATGAGACCCATCATGTCGACGTGCGCAGGCACGGAGGAAGAACCGGCGAACTGAGCGTCGGAGTGCATACGGCCCATGGTGTCGGTCATGCCGTAAGAGGCAGGGCCAGCGCCCATGTTGTCCGGGTGCAGGGTACGGCCAGTGCCGCCACCAGAAGCGACGGAGAAGTACTTCTTGCCAGCCTCGAGGCGCTCCTTCTTGTAGGTGCCAGCGACGGGGTGCTGGAAGCGCGTGGGGTTGGTGGAGTTGCCGGTGATCGAGATGTCGACGTTCTCGTGCCACATGATGGCAACGCCCTCGCGGACGTCGTCGGAGCCGTAGCAGTTAACGGCAGCGCGGGGACCATCAGAGTAGGGGATGGTCTCGACGACCTTGAGCTCGCCCGTGTAGTAGTCGAACTGGGTCTTCACGTAGGTGAAGCCGTTGATGCGGGCGATGATCTGGGCAGCGTCCTTGCCCAGACCGTTGAGGATAACGCGCAGCGGCTTCTTACGAGCCTTGTTGGCGTTCAGAGCCAGGCCGATAGCGCCCTCAGCGGCAGCGAAGGACTCGTGGCCAGCCAGGAAGGCGAAGCACTCGGTGTCGTCGGAGAGCAGCATAGCACCCAGGTTACCGTGGCCCAGACCGACCTTGCGGTCCTCGGCGACGGAGCCGGGAACGGTGAAGGCCTGGATGCCCTCGCCGATGATGGCGGCAGCCTCGGAAGCGGACTTGGCGCCACGCTTGACAGCGAGAGCGCAACCGAGGGTGTAGGCCCACTCGGCGTTCTGGAAGGCGATGGACTGGGTGTTGTTGACGATCTCACGCGGGTTGAAGCCCTTGTCGGTGCAGATCTGCAGAGCTTCCTCGAGGGAGGCGATGCCGTTGTCGGCGAGGCACTTGTTGATCTTGTCAGCGCGGCGCTCGTAACCTTCGAACGTAACAGTCATAGTTATTTCCCTCCCTTTCTACTCGTGAACCGGGAACACGCTGGCGACGGAGTGAGTCTCCTCGTCGGTGCGCGGGTCGATGTACTTGGCAGCGTTCTCCCACTGACCATAGTGGCCCATAGCGCCAGCGATGGCCTCCTCGGGGGTCTTGCCGGCCTTGACGGCGTCGGTGAACTTGCCGAGGTTCAGGAACTCGAATGCGATGATCTCGTTCTTGTCGTTGAGAGCCATGCGGGTGACGTAGCCCTGAGCGAGCTCGAGGTAACGAGCGCCCTTGGCCTTGGTGCCGAACATGGTGCCGACCTGAGAGCGAAGGCCCTTGCCGAGGTCGTCGAGGGAGGCGCCCACGGGCAGGCCGCCCTCGGAGAACGCGGTCTGGCTGCGGCCGTAAACGATCTGCAGGAAGATCTCGCGCATAGCAACGTTGATGGCGTCGCAGACGAGGTCGGTGTTGAGGGCCTCGAGGATGGTCTTACCGGGAAGGATCTCGGAAGCCATGGCGGCAGAGTGGGTCATGCCCGAGCAGCCGATGGTCTCAACGAGGGCCTCCTCGATGATGCCGTCCTTGACGTTCAGCGTGAGCTTGCAGGCGCCCTGCTGAGGTGCGCACCAACCCACACCGTGCGTAAGACCGGAGATGTCGGAAATCTCCTTAGCCTGGACCCACTTGCCCTCCTCGGGGATGGGTGCGGGGCCGTGGTATGCACCCTTGGCAACGGGGCACATGTTCTCCACTTCCTGTGAGTACTGCATGCCTCTCCTCTCTATCGTGTTGGCGTCCCGTCTGGGGGTCGTGGCTGGCGATTGCCGGGCGACCCTTCGAAAGGGACATGACATGCAGCCCCTATAATACCGCGAAATGCACGGAATATTCGGCGAACGGCTCAGTTTTCGTAGCGAGAAGCGCGGAACTTTCAATTGAAACGATTTAACTCTATGTTCTGTGGTTGTGAACTTCCGTAGAGGGGGTCCTTCTTGGGCAAGCTTTTGGTCTGCTCTTGTAAGCGTTGCAGGGGTTGACCTGTTGCAACGGTGCCGTTCGCCGCCTGTTTACTGCCTTTGGCCGCGCGAGTGTATTGTTTTGCGTGAATGTTTTGATGGCACGCTTCAATCGTGCTGTATTGGATGGCAAGCAGATCCCAGCGAAGGGAGCGCCATGCAGCGCGTTTGGAGAACGGTTACCGGCTTTTACCATGTCTGTGCCCGCGGTACGGGCAAGCGGCTCATCTTTGAGGGCGATGAAGACCGGTGGGAGTTTTTGGAGCTAATGCGCGAGTGCTGCCGCGATGCCTGCGTGACGGTCGTTGCGTGGTGCCTTATGAACGACCACGTGGATCTGGTGCTCTCGGATTATGAGGACACGATGAGCGCGGCGATGCAACGACTGCTTTTGACGTACGCTCGTCGGTTTAACAAGCGTACCGGACGTTCCGGGCATTTATTCCAAAACCGCTTTGACCGGCGTTCGCTCGATACCGACTGGCAGGTGATGGAGGCTATTCGCTCCGTACACGCCGATCCGCAGGAGGTGGGCGTTAGCCTAATCGAGCGCTATCCCTGGAGCAGCTTTGCGGAGCATCTGCGCGCTTACGACAATGATGCGGCAGATGCTACGAGGGGATTTTCCGATCCTTCTTGCGTGCTTGAGCTTTTCGGTTCTACCGAGGGCTTTATTGCCTATTCGCTTTCGACGCCCGACGGCGGCGAGCCAGCGCTGTGTGATATGAAAGAGACGGAGTGGGAACGGCACGCCTTTGCCGACAAATTGGCGAAGGGGCTCGGGGTTTCGCTCCACGGGGTTAAAGCTGCGCCGTCGGCGCAGCGCAATACCGTTATTGTTGGATTGAGCAATGCCGGCTTTACGGTGCGCCAGATTGAGCGGTATACCGGGATTGGCAAAAGTACCGTCTCTCGTATCGTGCGCGCCCGCGCGCGAACGGCGATGCGGGCTGGCGGAAACGTGATGTAAGGTCGCCTGTTCACCGCAGTTGGGGTCGTCCATACGCCGCAACCAGCGTTCAAAAGCTTGGTACGGTAACTGCACTTCTTAATATGCATAGAACACTCGTCATCTTGCATAAAATAACAGCTCAGTCCGGGTTTGCCCGTGCCTACCCCCGTCTGCGCCGTGCAAAAAACGGAGTTTTCAGCATCGTGGTGCTGTCGGCACTGCCGCAATCTTGCAACATACGGGTCCCGAAGCTATTTATGCCTTCCGATCCGCCTCCGAAGCGCATGTATGTGATCCCTGAGACCGCGATGCTTGTTCTAAAACACAATATATATGCGCCTGGAGACGTTGAGTAACGCTTTCGATGCGTATACATACAGCTTGGCGTGCTGAATACTCGCAAAAATGCACGTCGCACCCTATGGGACCCGTCTGCGGCAGGCGCGAAGCGAGTCGGAGCTCAGCAGAACGGGGCTTGGCGCATTGCTTGGCGGGCCCGGGGCCCTGCCGCAGGCCTTTGGTGCTGTGGAAAACGCCCGTGTTCGCGTCTGGCCGTGTGGTAAATGACAGACGGGGCGCCGGGCGCGCTGATTTTGTGTGTTCGTGCTCATTAGGAAAAACAGAGCCGCCCGTATCGGGCGGCTCGGCAATCAAAAACCTTGGATTCGGAGCATACGCTACTGGTTAGCTTGCCCCTCGAGCATGCCGTCGAGGGTGCGCCAGGCGAGCTCGGCGCATTTGACGCGGGCGGGCATGTGCGAGATGTCCTGGAGCTGGGCGGCTTCGTCCAGGTCTTCCAGGTCCTCCTCGGAGAGCTTCTCGCCGCGGATCATGGCGAGGAAGAGCTCTGCCAGGCGGCGAGCTTCCTCGACGGTCTCGCCGGTGATGAGATCGGCCATGATGTCGGCACTGGCCTGGCTGATGGCGCAGCCGTGGCCGGTAAAGGAGGCCTCCTCAATCACGTTGTTCTCGACACGCAGCTGCAGAGTGAGCTCGTCTCCGCAGCTGGGGTTGATGCCGTCGTGCTCGTGCGTGGGAGCATCCATCTCGTACTTGTAGTCGGGGTGCGAGTTGTGCTCCATAAATGTGGTGGAGGTGTACAGATTACCCATTGAACGTGCTCCAAACGTGATGCAGGCCGGCGATGAACTTGTCAATGTCGGCCTTGTCGTTGTAGAAGGCCACGCTGGCGCGGCAGCAGGCAAGGTTCTCGACGCCCAGCCAGGTGAGCAGCGGCTGTGCACAGTGGTGACCGGCGCGGATGCAGACGCCGTCCATGTCCATGATGCTCGCGATGTCGTGCGGGTGGATGCCGCGGACGTTAAAGCTCACAACGCCGTGGTGGTTGTCCCAATAGATGGAGCCGATGATCTGGACAAAGTCGAGCTGCATGAGCTCGCCCATCAGGTAGTGGACGAGTGCCTGCTCGCGTGCCTGGATGTTCTCGTAACCCACCGTGTTGACCAGGTAGTCGAGTGCCGCACCCGTGGCGAAGATGCCGGCGGCGTCCTGTGTGCCGGCCTCGAATTTCTCGGGAACGGGCGCCCAGACGGCGTCCTGCTCGGTAACAGAGTCGATCATCTCGCCGCCGGTGAGCATGGGCGGCATGGCGTTGAGCAGGTCCATCTTGCCCCACAGCACGCCGATGCCCATGGGGCCCATAGCCTTGTGTGCGCTAAAGGCAAAGAAGTCGGCGCCCAGGTCGGCCACATCGACCGGCATGTGCGGCAGCGACTGCGCGCCGTCGACGACCAGATAGCCGCCGTACTTGTGGACGAGCTTGCCGAGGTTCTTGACCGGGTTCTCGACGCCCAGCACGTTAGAAACCTGACCCACTGCCAGAATTTTGGTCTTGGGACCAACCTTGGCAAGAACCTCCTCGGTGGTGAGCTGGCCGGTCTTGGTGGGGTAGAGGTAGACGAGCTTGGCGCCGGTCTCGCGGCAGACCTGCTGCCACGGGATTAGGTTGGAGTGGTGCTCCATGATGGTGATGACGACCTCGTCACCGGGCTCGAGCACCGTGGGTGCAAAGCTCTTGGCGACCAGGTTGAGCGACTCGCTCGTGTTGCGGGTGAAGACGACCTCGTTGGCCTGTGAGGCACCGATGAGGTCGGCGATCTGCTGGCGGACTTTCGCGATGGCGTCGGTGGCCTCGACGGACAGCGAGTACAGGCCACGCAGGGGGTTGGCGTTCATGCGCTGATAGAAGTCGCGTTCGGCGTCAAGCACGCAGGCAGGGCGCTGCGCGGTGGCGGCGCTATCGAGGAAGGCGATCTCGGGGTGCTGCTGGAAGAGCGGGAACTGCGCCTTGTAGGGGTTGGTCTCGATGTCTACGGTGGGCCAGCCGCGCGAAGCCTCGTCGCTGGCGTCGAGCTCCATGGGCTCGGGGGCAGTGCAGGTATCGCATTTAACGTGCTCGGTGTCGATCATGCGAGCTCCTCTTCAAAGTTGTCGATCAGGTTGTTGCCCAGGCGGACGACGGCGGCGCGGGTGCGCTCGTCGGTGGCGGAAAGCGCGGCGTCCTCCAGCTTGGCGCGGATGAACAGGTCCTCGGCGGCATTTTGGTCAAGGCCGCGGCAGGCGAGGTAGAATAGCTGCTCGTCGCGGACGTGACCGATGGTGGCGCCGTGGTTGCCGGCGACGTCGTCCTCGTCGCAGAGGATGACGGGGACGGTTTTGTTGTCGACGCCCTTGTTGGCGAGCAGCACGGTCTCGCGCTCGGTGCCGGTTGCGCCCTTGCAGCCGTGCACGAGGTCGATGGTGCCGCGGTAGACCTTCTTGGACGTGCCAGTCAGCACGCCGTTGGCGACGATCTCGCACTCGGTCTTACGACCGCGGTGGCGCAGCTCGTAGTTAAAGTCGCGCACCTGCTCTCGGGCGCCCAGGTAGTCAGTATCGATGGTGACCTTGGCGGTATCGCCCAGCAGGTCGCCGGCAAGGCCGGTGGCGCTGGCGCCGGCACCCAGGACGGTGTGCTGCACGTTGACGCGCGCGCCCTCGTCTAGGAATAGACCGGTGTCATCGAGTGCGATCCAGCTGTCATCGAGCGTCTGCGTGCAGGTTACGTTGACGGTGGCGTACTCGTAAGCGCACACGCGTAGCACAGAGCCCACGACGCCCTGGCCGTTGACGGGGGAGTCCAGGGCTATGCGCAGATCGAGTGTTGCCTGCGGACGGGCGACGACGTCGATGGCGGCGATGGCCGCGGCTGCATCGACACCGCTCACGCGCACGGTAACCGTGGCGTGCTTGTATGCGGGCACATCGATGACGACGCGCTTGGTGGCGTGGTCGGCCAGGTAGGTGTAGGCAGCCTCGCCCATGCCAGTCTCGAAGGCCTCAGCGGGGGAGAGCTCCTCCTCCAGCTTAATGGCACCGGCCTGGTAGACGGAGGTTGCGGGCACGTCGAGCTCGGTCTCGGGCGTGATGCGGGCGCGGTCGGCGGCATCACCGGGGGCGGAGGCACGGCGCTCGGGGAAGCGCTCGGCCATGGCGTCCATGGCGGCGTCGAACGCGTCTGCCACGCCGGTAAACTGCTCGTCCAAGCCCTCGACCTCAATGGTCTCGGTGGGAGCGGCGGCAAGCTCGTTAGAGAGCTCGAGCTTGGTCTGATTCATCTTCAGCCAGCCCCAAGTGGCAGCCGGCATCGCGTTGACCTGCTCGAGCGTGGTAGCAGCGGTGTTGGTTTCCTGTTTCATTATCCGATCGCTCCTTCCATCTCGAGCTTGATCAGGTTGTTCATCTCGACGGCGTACTCCAGCGGCAGCTCCTTGGAGACCGGGTTGGCAAAGCCGTTGACGATCATGGTACGGGCTTCTTCCTCCGAGATACCGCGGCTCATCAGGTAGAACACCTTATCGTCGCCGATGCGGCCGATGGTGGCCTCGTGGCCGATGTCGACGTTCTTGGCGCGGATGTCCATGGCCGGAATAGTGTCGGAGCGGCTTTGGTCGTCGAGCATCAGCGACTGACAGCTCACGGTTGCCTTGGAGTCCTCGGCCTTGGGCGTGGCAACGATAGAGCTGCGGAAGGTCTGGATACCGCCGCTCTTAGAGATGCCCTTGGTCTCGACGGTTGCCGAGGTATCGGGTGCGTTGAGCACGACCTTGCAGCCGGTATCGAGGTTCTGACCGGCGCCGGCAAAGGTGATGCCGGTAAAGCTCGACCGGGCGCGGCGGCCGTTGAGCACGCTCATGGGGTAGAGGTAGCCCACGTGGCTGCCGAAGGAGCCACTGATCCACTCGATGTCGCCGTCCTCGTCCACGCGCGCACGCTTGGTGTTGAGGTTGTACATGTTCTTGGACCAGTTCTCGATGGTCGAGTAGCGCAGGTGTGCGCGTTTGCCCACAAAAAGCTCCACAGCGCCGGCGTGGAGGTTGGCCACGTTGTACTTGGGCGCGGAGCAACCCTCGATAAAGTGCAGGTCGGCATCGTCCTCGACGATGATGAGCGTGTGCTCAAACTGGCCGGCGCCCTTGGCGTTGAGGCGGAAGTAGCTCTGCAGCGGAAAATCGAGCTTGGTGCCCTTGGGCACGTAGACAAACGAGCCGCCCGACCACACGGCGCCGTGCAGGGCCGCAAACTTGTGGTCGGTGGGCGGGATGAGCGTCATAAACTTCTCGTGGATGAGCGGCTCCCACTGCGGGTCATGCAGGGCTTCCTCAATACCGGAGTAGACGATGCCCATCTTGGACGCCGTGTCCTGCATGTTGTGGTAGACGAGCTCGGAGTCGTACTGCGCGCCGACGCCCGCCAGGTAGCTGCGCTCGGCCTCGGGGATGCCCAGGCGCTCAAAGGTATTCTTGATGTCGTCGGGCACCGACTCCCAGTCGTGCTTTTGTTCGGTGTTGGGCTTGACGTAGGTGACGATGTTGTCCATGTCCAGGCCCTCGATGGAGGGGCCCCACGTCGGGTCGGGAAAACGGTTGAAGATCTCGAGGGACTTTAAGCGCAGGTCGAGCATCCACTGCGGCTCGTCCTTTTTGGCGCTAATCTCGCGCACGATGTCGGGCGTGATGCCGGCGTCGAGGCGCTCGAATCCCTCCTCGCCATAGGTGAAGTCGTAGAGGCTGCGGTCGATGTCCGCGACCTCGGTGCGGTTCTTGGTCATTGCGTCGCCCCTTTACGCCTGCTGCTCGGCAGCGGCGGCCTCGGCCTGGGCGCGCTGCTCGGCGGCCTCGCGCTCGAAGGTCTCAAAACCGTTCTTGTCGATCCAGGGGATGAGCGAGGCGTCGTCCTCGCGCACGATGTGGCCCTTGACCATAACGTGGACGCGGTCGACATCCAGGTGCTCCAAGATGCGCGTGTTGTGTGTGATGATGAGCATGGAGCCGTCGCAGCTCTTGCGGTAGGCGTCCATGCCGTGGCTGACGGTGGACAGGGCGTCGACGTCTAGGCCCGAGTCGGTCTCGTCGAGGATGGCGAGCTTGGGCTGCAGCAACAGGAGCTGGAGCATCTCGACCTTCTTCTTCTCGCCGCCCGAGAAGCCCACGCCCAGCTCGCGGTTGAGGTAGGCGGTATCCATGTTGAGCTCTGCCGCGAGCTCCTTGACGCGACGGCGGAACTCCTTGCCCTTCATCTCCAGGCCGGGGCGGCCGGCGATGCTGGCGCGCAAAAAGCTCGACAGCGGCACGCCCGGAATCTCGACCGGGGCCTGGAAGCTCAGGAACAGGCCGGCGCGCGAGCGCTTGTCGGTGGTGAGTTCAGTGATGTCCTGGCCGTCAAAGACGATGCGGCCGTCGTTGACCGTGTAAACGGGGTCGCCCATGACCAGGTGGCCGAGGGTGGACTTGCCGGCGCCGTTGGGTCCCATCAGAACGTGGGTCTCGCCGGCGGCGACGTTGAGGTTGACGTTGTGGAGGATGGTCTTCTCGTCCACGGAGGCGGTGAGACCATCGATGGAAAGCAGCGGATTTGCGCTCATGCTGTCCCTCTCTGTATATGGTGTACTCATAGGTGTACTAAACCCTAGGAATCTTCTCGGAATAAAGTTACTATGGGTTCGGCGTTAGTCAAGGGAAAACCCGACTAATCCACTCGACTTTTTAGATGTGGGACATAATAATCAGGCTTGTTTGCCCCGCGTGCATAAGATTTGGGACAAACAAGCCTGGTATTTTGTCTCGGCTACGATGAGAGGGTAGGTATGCTCATTTCTTCTAAGGGCCGCTATGCCCTCCGTCTGATGATCTATATCGCAGCGCTTGGTGACGCCGAGGGCAAGATTGCCCTTCGCGAGGTCGCTGACCGCGAGCATATTTCACAAAAGTATTTGGAGCAGCTGGTTCGTCCGCTCATGAAGGCGGGCCTGCTTAGGAGCGTGCGCGGTAAGGGCGGCGGCTACATGATGGCGAAGGACCCGGCCGAGGTGCGCGCCGGCGACATCCTGCGTGCCGTCGAGGGCAGCACGGCTCCGGTGGCGTGCGATGGCATCGACAACAGCTGCACCCGCAGCGATTTGTGCTCGACCGTCAAGTTCTGGCGCGGTTTGGACGACGTGATCGAAAAGTACGTCGACGGCGTGACGTTGGCCGACCTGGCCGCCGTCCCCGAAATCAACTTTGACATTAAGCTGTAGGGGTGCAAATGGCATCTCTCGACAAGGTGTACAAGCAAATCGAAGTTTTTGCTCGGGAATGTGACGCCGAGAAGGTCGTGTTGTTTGGTTCTCGTGCTCGAGGCGACAACTTGCCCAAGAGCGATATTGACATCGCCGTAGCAGGTTGCCGGGATTTCGGCCGTTTCTCATATTTGATCGAGGAACATCTTGATACTCTTTTAGATGTAGATGTCGTCAATCTCGACGAGTCCCTCTCGCAGCAATTGCTCGATGAGATTGCCAGGGATGGTGTGATTCTGTATGAAAAAATATGAGAACTTTGTTAGCGCCTTGGCGAATCTTGAGGATGCGCCCAATCAGGATCTCAACAATGATTTTGTTCAGAGTGGATTGATTAATAAGTTCAATCTTCAATTTGAACTGAGCTGGAAGCTCCTTAAGCGTCTGCTCGAGTATGAGGGCGCCACGCTTGCCGCGTCGGGGTCTCCTCGTGCCATCGTGAAGGAGTCGTACCGATTCTACGACTTTATTGATGAGGCGGCCTGGCTAGACATGCTCAGAGACCGCAATACGAACGTCCATATCTACGACAACAAGCTCGCTCAAGATTTGATTCAGCGCATCTTGAACGTCTATATCCCCGCTTTCTGTCAGTTGAGGGACGGGCTGATGGAGCGATACGGCGAGCTTCTGATGGCGCCCGACGACCAGTTTGTTTAATTCCTTAAGATTTCGCGGAGGGTTGTTGCCGTTTACCGAGGGGTTGTTGTGCAACAACGGGCGAGCTGCAATACTTATTTCTATCTTTGCAAACTGCACTTTAACTATACCAATGCAGGGAGGATCTTATGCAGCCCAAGCATTCCGCGATTGTTGCGGGCCTGACGCTGGCGCTTTCGTTTAGCGCCGTTACCGCGCCCGCGCCCGCCGCTGCCGAGGAACCCACGCCGGGCGTTGCCTCGGATGCCACCGATATCGACAAAGGCCTCTACACCCAGCAGTCCTTCTCGGGCGTGCTGAGGTCGGTCCAGGGCGTTTCGTTTGTCAACGTGACTCCCGAGATGAAGTACTTTACCAAGTACGAGAGCCATGGCAACTACAACCAAGGCTTTTCGTATGGCGACGGTTATAACGCGCTGGGCTATTACCAGTTCGACCGTCGTTGGTCGCTCATCCCGTTTATGAAGCAGGCCTACAACTACAACCCCGAAAAATACTGCATGCTCAAGGATGCGATTGATCGCGGCAGCGAGATTTCCAACACGAGCAATGCCATGTACGAGAACGGCCAGCTCACCGAGCTGGGCCATATCGCGCAGGATGCCTTCCAAGGTGCTTATAACACCGATCCTGTTGAGTTCTCAGCACTTCAAGATGCCTATGCGTACAACTCGTACTATGCGGTGACCGAGGCGTGGCTTAAGAGCGCTCTTGGCATTGACATCTCCGGCCGCGCCGATTGCGTCAAGGGTATGGTGTGGAGCATCACCAACATGTGCGGTACCGGTGGCTGCAGAGACTTCTTCCGCTGGGCGAATCTTTCCAACGATATGTCCGACCGCGAGTTTGCGACGGCGCTCTCCAATAGCGTGGTCAACAATGTCGCCACCAAGTTTTCAAGTCAGCCCCAGTATCATGAGGGCTGGAAGAACCGCTACCGCAACGAGCTGAAGGACTGCTTGGTTTATATCGCCGAGGACGAGGCCGCTGCCGCTGCGACGCCCGTGCAGCCCGAGCCTGCGCCGGCGCCCTCGCCGACACCTGATTCGAATGACGGCTCGAGTGACGATGCCAACGATGACAGGATGGATGCGCCCTCGACCGATGCTGACGGTAATGGCTCTGCTGGTGGCACTACCAACGACGGCTCTACCTCGAACGGCTCCGATTCGAACGGCTCTGCTGCGAGCGATTCGCCTTCAAGCTCTGCCGGCAATACGGACAGCGACGCTTCTGGTTCGACCGACGCTGGCACCTCTAACTCATCTACCGGCTCGAGCGATTCGTCCGTTGACACCGGCTCTAACAACGGCTCCGGCTCTGACACGACCCTTGATTCCGATGCTTCCAAGGACGACTCGAATAAGGCGCCGGATGCTCCCGTTGCTTCGCCGGACAAGAAGCCTTCTTTCTCCGAGCAGCTTGGTTCTACGCTGGGTTCTTCGCTGATGGCTGGCGTCAATAACGGCTCGGCCCAGAACAAGGACAACTCTGATCAGGTTTCCACGGAAAAGACCGAAGCCGTAAAGGGCGACTCCAAGGACAAGGCTTCCGAGAAGGCTGAATCCGATAAGGGTCCTAGCTCTGATGAGAAGGGCGACAAGTCCGGTCAGAAGAAGGACGAGAGCAAGACCGAGGGCGAAAAGAAACAGCCCGAAGACGACGACAAGAGCGGTGCTGACAACCAAGTCCAAGAGCAAAATGACTCCAAGACGGTGACCACTACAACCACGACGACTACAACGACCAAGTCATCTGGCGGTAACATGCCCAAGACGGGCGACCTTATCGTTATGGCGAGCCTTGCCAGTGCAAGCTTGGCCACGCTGGGTGCCACGTCTATTGTGAGTGGCAAGCATAAGCTCGATCAGCAAAAGAAGGCTGCTGGGCAGAACGACTCCGAGGAGTAGTCCCTTTCGGTTGCCCGACAACTAAAGATTCGCAATGGGGGCCGGTGCAGTTGCATCGGGCCCCATTTTGTTGCACAACGATTTGTTATGCCCCCTCAAGGCCTTTGTTCCTACCGTTGCCCGATGCCTTTGCACGGATCCAGCGTTGCGCTTGAACTGCTCGCTACAATGGGCTTCGTGCTGCGTTTTAGGGAGAAGTTACGGTGTCTGAACAGGAGTATTGCAACAGTGGCGATACTTTTGGCGTACGGCTTGTCAACCATGTCGATGATGCGGTTTTGCCGGTCGGTGTGCATGATTTTGCCGATGCCATTGGTCGTTGCATGCTGGTTGACAAGACCATGTTTATTGCCGATGTGTTGGACTACGACGCGTCCGTTGTGGTGTGCTGTCGACCCGAGGGTTTTGGCAAGAGCATGAACTTGTCGATGCTCAGGGCTTTTCTGGAGCGTCCAGCGGTCGGTCGCTCTGGTCAGCGTTTGTTTGCCGATGCTCAGATTTGGGATGCGAACGGCGGGCGCTATCGGGATGAGTATGCTTGCTATCCGGTGATATCGCTGGACTTTTCTGGCGCTGGGAGACGTGGCCCCGCTGTTGCCGGCGTCGTGCGCGATGCCCTTTCGGGCGAGTGCGCTCGCTTGTTGGCGCTCTTGGAGGCTCCGGATTTAGCTCGAGATAAGGTGCGTCACATCGAACGTGTCGCGCGTGGCGTGGCGAGCGCGGACGAGGTTGACTCGGTGCTCGGTGTGCTCATAGAGCTGCTGGAGATTGCCTGCGATGAGCAGGTTGTATTGCTCGTTGATGGGTACGATGCGGCGTGGTCTCGCCGTGCGAGCGCGAGGGACGCTTCCGACGCCGATCCGGCAGAACTACTTGACCGTGCGCTGTTTGACGCCATTGCCACTGTGCGCGATTCGTTGCGGCTGACGTGTCTGATGGGGGAGTGTCCCGGTCCTGCCGAAGCGGCGCTTTCTTCGCGCGGCTGCTCGTATTGTCTGACGACGCCGCTGTCGGCGTGGTGTGACCGTTGGTTCGGTTTTTCGGATGCCGAGGTCGAGGCTCTTTTGAATCATGCTGGGCGCGAGGAATACCTGAATGATGCGCGTGAATGGCTCGAGGGGTATCGGTTTGGCAGGGCCTATTGCTCGAGTCCAGAGCGTGTGATCGGTTTTCTGGGCCGAGGCTGCACGGCGCCTGTGCGTGCCGATCTGTATGGATATGCCGATTGCCTGAGTAGGGTAGTTGCCGGGTGGAATCTCGACCGCCTTTCGGTCTTGTTTGATTTGCTCGAGGCCCATGGGTGCGCTGAGGCCCCGCTTTGTTTGGGCACTGCAGAGCCAGATGTCTCGCCTGACGATGGCATGTGGACAGCGCTGTATCTGTCCGGTTTTCTCACGACGGATATGACTGAGGAGCCAGAGCATGGCGATCGCTTCCGTGCTTTGCGATTGCCCAATAACGAGCTTCGCCAGGCCTTGCGTCTAGTGATTATTGAGTGGTTTGAGTGCGCTGCAGAAGACATTCGAGACGTCGATGCGTTTCGCGACGGGCTGTGCCATGGGAACGAGGATACCGTGAGGCGGGCGCTAAGCCGCATCTTGGGAGATGCGGGAATCGGTGCGACCGACCCAGATACACCGCTGCCATATCACCTACTCTTGCAAGGACTCTGCTTTGGATTGCCGGGCTATGCCAATCCTGCTTCGAGGCGAAAGTGTGGCGCGGATCGCTGGGACATCCAGGTTTTTCCTACGGGCGCCGCGTTCGACATAGCCGATACGATCGGTATGCTCGATGAACGTCCGCTGATAACGATCAACATGATGTATGACCCCGGTGTGGATGCGCTGGGCCTGGAATTGCTGGCCGTGCAGGCGCTGCTCGACATAGAGCGCGACGGCATCGACGAAATCCGTGTGCCGCGACCCGGCGTTGGCCGCATGCGCTGGGGGTTTGGGTTTGATGGACAGCATGTGGCTACGGTGTACCAGCGGCTTTAAGCGCTGAGGTGTTTCCGGCTTCCGTTACTCGGTGTCCTTCATGGGTGGCATGGGCTTCCAGTTGGGATCCTTGATGATCTTGCGGGCGTCTTTCATGCCACGGCGCAGCGCCGGAATACCGGTCTTATAGCACTTATCGACCGCAGCCAGGCGAATGAATTCCTTGCAGAAGGTCGCGGCATTGCCCAGGCGGAACAGCATGGGGTGGTAGTCACCGTAGATCTGCATATAGCGAGCGAGGAAGCCTCGGTTGCGCATGATGTAGTAGCGGTTGGTGTCGCTCGTAGAGTTGAGCTGGCGCTTGCCGGCGATATCCCAGTTAGAGACGGCGCGGGCGCGCTTGAGCACCACGTCGGCCACAACGGCGGCGGGGAAGTGCTGGCTGGCCACGTAACCATAGCAGGCATCGTCGCCGTAGATGAAGAAGCGCGCATCGGGCAGGCCGATCTTGTCGACTACGCGACGCGAGAACAGGCCGCCTTCAAAGCACAACTGGTTCATGGCGCGGTAGCCCTCGGGACCCAGGTCCCACTTGGCGATGGGGTTGGGGATACCAAGCGAAAGGATGAGCTGGTATTGCCAAAAGAACGCGCCGCCGTCGAAGTCCAGGCGCGAACCCTGGATAACGTCGTAGCGGTCGGTCCACTTGGCCAGGCGCTCGATGCCCTCCGGGATGACGAGCACGTCGTCGTCCATTACCCAGAACCATTGAGCGCCCAGGTCGTAGGCGCACTTGGTGCCGGCGGAAAAGCCGCCCGCGCCGCCACCGTTTTTGAGCTGCGGCGCGTAGATAACGCGGTCGGTGCCACACTCTGCGTCGGGCTGGTCGGTGTCGATGCCCCACAGGTTGGCGAGGCGCTCGTTGAATGCGGCACACATGGCTTCGGTCTCGCGCGAATTCTCGTTATCGACAATCACGATGCGCCAGGGCGCGGCCGTGAGCTCGGTCATAGATTCGAACAGGTTGGCTAGGAGTTCCTGGCGCTTGTACGTAACGACGACGATGGCGAGCTTGTCGATGGGAGCGGGAAGGGTTGAAGGCATGGGGCAATATATCCTTTCACGCGCGGCGGGCGAGTGCTGCGCGGAAGCTATCGAATACGTCCTTGGGACGGTCCTATTGTAAAGGCTCGGCGCACCTTGGCGGCAAGCTTTGAATAAAACGCAGGAACCTGCCATGGGCCCGCCGCATGACGTGGGGCTGCTTTGCCCGCAAGAGGCTCCATAGATTATATAAACGCCCGCTGGCGCGCTGGCCCTTTGATACCATGAAACGACAGGTATTTCCTAAGGAGCACATTTGACTACTAACGCCTCTGGCAGCCATGTTCTGTCGCTGCTTATTCCCATTTACAATGTTCAGCGCTACCTGCGCGAGTGTCTCGATTCCGCCCTGGCGCAGACGCTCAAGGATATTGAGATCATCTGCATTAACGACGGGTCGACCGACAACTCGCCGGCGATTATTCACGAGTATATGGAGCGCGATGGGCGCGTCAAGATGATCGACAAGGCCAACAGCGGCTACGGCGACTCGATGAACCACGGTCTGGAGATGGCGCGTGGCAAGTACGTTGGCATCTTGGAGTCCGATGACTTTATGGCGCCCGACGCACTCGAAAAGCTTGTCTCGGCCGCCGATAGCAATAATGCCGACTTTGCGAAGGCGAACTTTGATTTCTACTGGTCTAAGCCCGAGGAGCGCCGTTCGCTGCACGAGATGTTTAAAGCCAAGGACTGTTGCAAGCCGGTGCACCCGAGCGATACGACGCAGTTCTTTAAGCAAAAGCCGTCGATTTGGTCGGCCGTGTACCGTCGCGATTTTCTTGAGCGCAACGGCATTAAGTTCCTGCCGACTCCGGGGGCATCCTTTCAGGACACGTCATTCGCCTTTAAGGTGATCGCGTGCGCCGATAAGGCTGTTTACCTGCATGATGCCGTGTTGTCGTATCGCCAAGACAACGAGAATTCCTCGGTCAATTCTTCGGCTAAGGTCTTTTGCGTCAATACCGAGTATGCCGAGATTGAGCGTTGGATTCGAGAGGATTATGCCCGCGACCACGCAAGTGATGACGCCGCGCGCATGCTCAAGTTCAATCAGCTCATTAAGTACGATTCGTACATGTGGAACTACGTGCGCCTGGCGCCTAAGTTCTATAAGGAGTTCCTGGTTCAGATGGCCAAGGAATTTCAGGCGGCCTTGGACGCGGGGGAGTTTTCGCTTGACGACCTCAAGCCGTGGAAGCGCGCGAACCTCGCTGCCATCCTCAAAGATCCTGAGGGCTGGGTTGACGAACATCCGAGTTTTGCGACGGATGGTGCATTGGGGCGTGCTAAGTATTACGCCTCGGTTGGAGGCCCGGGCGTGGTCGCCGCCTTCCTCATCGAATCGCTGAGGGGGTAGGTCGGCATGGGAGAGGCCTCGTGTCCTAAAGCTACGATTGTCGTCCCCGTTTACAACTCTGCGCGCTCCATTCAGCGATGCGTCGATTCGCTGTTGGCTCAGTCCGAGCGCTCGATTCAGGTTGTCTGCGTTAACGACGGTTCGACCGATGATTCGTTGAACGTGTTGCGCCGGATCGCGCAGGCCGACGATCGTGTACTGGTGATTGACCAGGAAAACGCGGGCGTCTCGTGTGCTCGAAATGCCGGAATCGATGCCGCCGAGGGCGAGACCGTCTTTTTTGTGGACGCCGACGATTACATCGATGCCCAGACGATCGAGCGCGTGCTGCATGCCATGGAGTCTGCAGATGCCGAGGCCGCCGTTTTTGGCGGCGTCTGTGAACCTGCCGATGCTGCCCCCAAACGCGTCCAGCAACTCATGAGCCCCAAAGCTGGTACCTTCGGCGCCCGTGATCCCCAACTGCTGTTCCATTCGAATGCGCAGCCCTATGCCTGCCGCGCGGCTTTTTCGCGCGAGCTGCTCAATCGCGAAGGCATTCGCTTCGCCCCCGGTTTGGCTTTGGGCGAGGACGTCGTCTTCCAATTTGCGGCTTATGCGCTTGCCCACAAGACCGTCGTCATGCCGGACAAGTTCTACCACTACGTGATGGAGAGTGAATCGGCGACGCACGAGTTCAACAGTGTCGAGGCTCGCGCCAAAAAGCTCGATGCCCATATGAGGATGCTCGAGGAGGTCTTGGAGGACTGGGCGGCCTACGGTCTTTTGGACCTGTGTCCCGGCGAGCTGATAACTTGGTTTTTGGACCTAATTGTGTTCGACCTGGCGCGCTTGGATGCTGATGACTTCCAACGCGTGGCGTCTCGCGTCAACATGGACCTCACGACGTTTTTGGGAACGGCGTGGGCGGATATGCCCGCCAAGGGCGCCGTTTGCCGTGTTGCCCACAAGCTCGTTGCGGCGACCTCGGGCGTTTCGATGGCAGACGCCACGCTGTTCTATCTTTCGACTCGCGGTCTCAAAGCCTGCCTGGAGCGCTTTCTCTAATTCCAAGCGCTGCCGCCCGCCGCAACTCGGCTGTTAAAATAACCCTGTTACACGCTATTCAACAGGAGGTTCTCTTGCAGAACTCTGATACCCCTAAAGTTTCGCTGCTTGTCCCCATTTGCAATGTGGAGCGCTACTTGCGCGAGTGCCTCGATTCCGCCGTGGCGCAGACGCTCGAGGACATCGAGATTATTTGCATCAACGACGGCTCTACCGATAGCTCGGCGGATATCATCCGCGAGTACATGGAGCGCGATGGGCGCGTCAAGATGATTGACAAGGCCAACAGCGGCTACGGCGACTCGATGAACCGCGGCCTGGAGATGGCGCGCGGTGAGTACGTGGGCATCCTTGAGTCCGACGACTTTATGTTTGAGGATTCGCTCCAAAAGCTGGTCGCCAAGGCCGATGCTGAGCATGCCGATGTGGTAAAGGGCGACTTTTACCTGTATTGGTCCACGCCCAGCGAGCGCCGTGAGCTGTTTGGGATTATTGACGAGCATATGACGGACGCGGCGTATCGCCCCGTCGATCGCCCGGGGATCTTCTACCGCAAACCTTCCATTTGGTCGGCTATCTATCGGCGCGCGTTCCTCAACGACAATCAGATTCGCTTCCTTCCCACGCCGGGTGCCTCGTATCAGGATGCGGGTTTTAACTTTAAGGTCTGGGCATGCGCCGAGCGTGCTGCGTTTATCGCGGACCCCATTTTGTGCTATCGCCAAGACAACGAGAAGAGCTCCGTTAATTCGCCCAACAAGGTATTTTGCGTGTGCGACGAATACGCCGAGATGCAGCGCTTTTTGGATGAACGCCCCGAGCTTAAGGCTCAGCTTCAGGGTATTTTAATGCGCATGAAGGTCGATACGTACCGTTGGAACGATGAGCGCCTGGTCGATGAACTGCGCGAGCAGTTTTGGAAGAAAGCCTCGTCCGAGCTCAAGGCCGACTGGGATGCCGGTCGCTTTGATCTGTCGCTGTTTGATCCGCGTGGCGAGACCGACTTGCGCCTGATGGTCAAGTCGCCCCGCGCCTATATCGATTCGCGCTTTGACTTTAAGAAGCCGGGCAAGCTCAATACGTTTAAGCATTACTTTAAGATTGGCGGCCTGCCGCTGGTCTGGCGTGTGCTGACGTATCAGTGCACCTACGGCGACAACCCGCACCCCGATGACGTTTCGGCCGCACAGTAGGAGCGAGTGACTATGGCTACCCCCAAGATTTCCGTTGTCGTTCCCATCTATAAAGTGGAGGAGTGCCTGGCCTGGTGCCTGGACTCCCTGCTTGCGCAGGACATGCCCGATTGGGAAGGCGTGCTGGTCAACGATGGCTCGCCGGACGGCTCGCGCGATATTGCGGCTGCCTATTGCGAAAAGGACGCGCGCTTTACGCTGGTCGATAAGGAGAACGGCGGCCTGTCGAGTGCGCGTAATGCAGGCATCGCCGCGTCCACGGCGCCTATCGTTGCGTTTTTGGATTCCGACGACCGATTTACGTCCGATGCGTGCCGTGTAATCGTCGATGCCTTTGAGCGTGAGGATTGCGACGTTTTGACCTTTGGCGCGAACCCGTATCCGCTGGAGGCAGGGTATCCGTGGCTTAACTATGTGCTGAGCCCACGCGACGTTTCGTTTGAGGGCTATAGCTCCGACCTGCTGTTTAAGGAGGCGTCTCGCCCCTTTGCATGGCGCACCGCTTGCAAGCGCGCTTTTTTGCTGGGCAACGGGATCGTGTTCGATGAAACCGTTAAGTATGGCGAGGACCAGGTCTTCGATTTTGCCGTGTACGGTCGTTCGCGCAAGACCGCGCTTATCTCGAACAAGCTGTACGAGTATCGCGTGGCACGCAAAGGTTCGCTCATGGACACCATGCGCTACGACGACGAGACGCGTCTGCTGGAGCACGTGAAGATTTACTCCGCGGTGCTGGCTGACTGGCAGCGCGACGGTCTCGATGCTCATCATGCCGATGACCTGGCGTACTTCCTATGTGATCTGGTGCTGTACGATGCGCTCAGGTTGCTTGGTTCGGACTGCGGCAAGGTGTTTGCCGCCGTTGCTGCGGCGCTTAACGGTTCTGCTGTGGGCAGTGATGCTTCGCTCGCACAATGCGCTTCTTCTGTTGCCGCCATGGTGCGTGCGGCGCTTGTCGGTAAGGCGCCCGCTGCTCGTTCGTGCAAAAAACTCATGTTCAATTGCGACGTCTTGAGGTTTGGGCGCTTGGGCGCGTGCAAGCGCATGGCTGCGAACGCTCTGGGAAAGCGAGAAGTGTAGATGAGTATCAAGCGTTTGTCACTTTGCCGCAGTCAGGGCCGTCTGTTTGTGCTGCTTCGTTTTGTCGGTCAGGATATCGCGGGGCTTATTGAGCAGGAGGATTCCCAGACTTTTGCCCATGCGACTACGAGCGGTTCTTGTTTGCCGTCACTGGTGCTCCCGGTCGATCATGGCCGTGTGCTGGCGCTATGCCCTTCTGTTTCCGATTACGAGCGCGAGCTCGCCGTTTTGGTGCTTCCGTTTTTGGATGGCTCGTCGATGGATGCCGTTTTTGCATCCGGTGGCCAAAGGTTGGGCTCTATTCGTCTCGATAGCCGCGTGGCCAAATTGGAATCCAAGATTAACTACAAAGCAAAGCCTGCACTGTGCGCGCTTATCCGCGATGCGCAGCGTGGCGAACACTGCGGCCGCTACGAGATCGATGCCATTCGCTATTTGCCGGCAGACGTCGGCGCGGTGTGGCGCTATGAGGTTACCTGGGCGGGAGACCCCCAGTGCGCGCCTGAGCTCCAGATCTTCGATACGCATATGAATGCCATCGATGTTACCGTGCATGTGTTTGAATCGCAGGTCGATGTTCCGCAGCAGAACGGATGCCGCATCAATAAATCGTATCTGAGTGTTGAGATGCCTCAGGATATACGAGATTTTGTCGCGATCGTGAGCGATCCCACAGAGCGGATCCAAAGCGGGTTTTGCGCCATGGATGGTCGCCTGTACAACGGCATGGTCGACGACAGCTGGAACCGTATGAAGGACGCGCGTGCAGACGACGCAGCTTATCGACGTTGGTTTGAGCAGCATCGCGCAAAGCCGGGCGATTTGGCGTGCCAGCGTGTCGCTTCGGCGACCTTTGCCTATAGACCGCTCGTGAGCATTGTGGTGCCGTGCTACAAGACTGATCGGGTCTACCTGCGCGAGCTGCTGGAATCGGTGCAAGCCCAGAGCTATGACAACTGGGAATTGCTGCTTATGGACGCCTCGCCCGAATGGGACGCGGTGGCCACCCTTGCGGCAGGTGCCAACGACGAGCGCATCCGTCGCATCGAGCTTCCCGGCAACGGCGGCATTGTGGTCAACACCAACGCAGGTATCGAGCAAGCGACAGGCGACTACATCGCTTTCTTGGACCACGATGACATTCTGGAACCGGACGCGTTATTCCAGTATGTTTCCGCACTGAACAAGGCGGCCGAGGGCGAGCGTCCCCAGGTCCTGTTCTGTGATGAGGACATGTTCCAGAAAACGGGGGAGTGGGGCCAGCCGGTCTTTAAGACCGTACTCAACGTCGACCTGCTCTATAGCCATAACTGCGTGACGCATTTCCTGATGGTGGAGAAGGCGCTCATCGATCACATTGGTATGTCCCCAGAAGACGTTGCGGGCGCCCAGGACTACGACTTGACGCTTCGCTGCCTTGCAGCCGGCGCGCGCTTTGAGCACGTTGCGCATGTGCTGTATCACTGGCGCGTGCATCCGGGATCGACCGCCGATGGCTCTGCCGATAGCAAGCCGTATGCCATTGAAGCGGGTCGTCTTGCGCTGCAGCGCCACTTTAACGCGCTGGGCGTTCACGGAACGGTCGAGGAGACCGAGACGCCGTTTGTCTACCGCATGCGCCATGCGCTGCCGGAGCCTGCGCCGCTGGTGAGCATTGTGATCCCCACCAAGGATCACATTGAGACGCTCGATGCCTGTGTGATGTCGATCGCCCAGAAGGCCACGTATACCAATTACGAGATCGTCTTGGTGGAGAACAACAGTGAAGCCCCGGAGACGTTTGCGTATTACGAAACCCTGCCAGAGCGCGTGGCTGCAGCATCCGAAGGCAAGGGCATCGCGCGCGTTGTGTACTGGCCGGGCGAGTTCAATTACTCTCAGATCATCAATTTTGGTGTGAAGCACGCCAAGGGTGACTACCTGCTGCTGCTGAACAACGATACCGAGGTCATAAGCCCGGACTTTATCGAAGAGATGATGGGCTATCTGCAGCGTCCCGATGCGGGCGTGGTGGGCGCCAAACTCTACTTTGCCGATCATCTGGTGCAGCATGCCGGCATTTTGGTTGGCGTGCGTGGCGCACTTGCCCATGCCAACCAGGACTTCTCGGCAAAGCGCGAGGGCTATCTTGCCCGTGCCGTGCGCCCGGGCAACTTTAGCGCCGTAACGGGTGCCTGCCAGATGGTGCGACGCGACGTATTTGAGCGCGTCGGCGGCTACAACGAGGAATTCGCCGTCGGTTTTAACGACGCAGACTTTTGCCTGCGCGTGTGGGAGGCGGGTTACCGCACCATCTTTACGCCCTATGCCGAGTTGTACCACTACGAGTTCACCTCGCGCGGCAGGGAAGAGGCCAACGAGGAAAAGCTGCGCCGTTGGAAACGTGAACAGGCACTGTTCATGCAGCGCTGGCCGGAGTTCTTCTTGACGGGCGATCCGTGGCTCGGGCCGAACCTATCCTTCGAGAGCGAGTTTGGCGCCTTGTAGGTTTTCCAAACGATGCGTTGAATCGTTTGGCGCATCATGCTTTGGCTCTCGTCCCCCCAATCTAGTAGACTCTAAACCGTTGCTAGATTAGGGGGATTTTCCATGAAACGCTCCATGAAACGAGTTTCCGGGGCCGCCGCCGTCCTCGCGGTCGCGGCCGCCCTGGCCCTGTGCGGGCCCGCGGCCTACGCAGCCCCCGCCGCGGCGGGGGGCGCACAGGCCACGGCCGGCGCGGCCCCGCCCGCCGCCGGGGGTTCCGGCGCCCAGGGCGCGCAGCCCGATTCCGCCCAGCCCGCGCAGGCCGACGCCTCCCAGCCCGAGGCCACGCAGGCCGGCGGGGGGCAGGCGGAGCCCGCCCAGACCGAGGGGGCCACTGCCGTCTCGCTGTCTTATTCCGCTCACGTCTCCAATATCGGCTGGATGGGCGCCGTCGCCGGCGGCGGCGTCGCCGGCACGACCGGCAGGGGGCTCCCCCTCGAGGCGCTGCGCCTCGTCCTGTCCGACGCCTCGACCGGCGAGCCCCTCGGCGCCGACGCCATATCCGTCGAGGCCCACGTCTCGAACGTCGGCTGGCAGGCCGCCG
>WGSL01000027.1 GCA_014871665.1 Collinsella sp.
CGATTCTAGGCGATGGCCCTCCCTTGCTTCTTACACCACGACTGTGCGCGCTACCCGGCCTTGACGGCCTTGCCTGCCATGCTTTTCTCGTCAAATCCAAACTGGCTCGATTTTTGGTCATCGTTCTTAAAGATGCCCATAATGTCTCCTTTCCGTGCGGCGTAAGCCTTGATCGTTACAACCAGTATCGCCTAAAGGCGCTGGCGTATGGGTCGGGGAGGGCGAAACGTAACCCAAAGGCCCCGAATTGTTTCCGTTGTTCCCCACGTCGCGATTTTCTATTCAACAGGTGTAGAACATTGCAGCCCTGTTCGTTATTGCCTACGTTTTAGGTTAGATTTTCCTAAGAACAATTGCCCGAAATTGGGGGTCCCTATGAACGAAACAGTTCCCGCGGCGCCGTCGAGCGCGGAGTCGATGGCAAAGCAGGGTTGCGAAAAGCTCGGCTTGGACGCGTTTGATGCGTTGGTTCGCTGCGCCCGCACGTGCCGTCGCTTTGACGAGTCCATGCGCGTGCCGCGTGAGCTTTTGCTTGAGCTGGCGGAGCTGGCGCACCTGACTCCCTGTGGTGCCAATGCTCAGCGTCTGCGTTTTCATGTGGTAAGCGGTGCAGAGGACTGCGCGCGTGTATTTGACGAGCTTGCATGGGCCGGTGCGCTCAAGGATTGGCCGGGTCCCGATGAGGGCGAGCGCCCGACCGGCTACATCGCGATTCTTGCCGAGCGCGCCGTTCCGGGTAAGCCCGCCGCTCCTATTACTGAGGTCGACACGGGCATTGCCGCGCAGACGATGATGCTCGCCGCCCGCAGCGCCACGCCCGAGGTGGCTGCCTGCATGTTCAAGGCCTTTACGCCCCACGCGATCGATGCCATGGGGCTCGATAGTGACAAGTATGAGCTCAAGCTGATCATGGCGTTTGGCGTTCCGGCCGAGACGCAGGTGATCGATGCGATCGATTCCAACCCCGACGGCTCAATTAATTACTGGCGCGACGAGGCGCAGGTGCACCACGTACCCAAGCGCCCGCTTGCCGACGTACTGGTGTAGCTGAGCGTCACCGCGGTGTGATCCGGCGGTAAACCACCACAAAGGTACCTGTCCCCTTTGCGGTGGTGCGAGGGGAGGACGTGTGGCAGATTTGTATTTGGTGCGGCATGGGCAGACTGAGCTCAATGTGCAGAACATTTTGCAGGGTGGGCACGATTCGCCGCTTACGGCGCGCGGGCGCGAGCAGGCGCTGGCGACGCGCGCGGCGTTTGAGGCGCGTGGCGTGACCTTTGACCGTGTGTATTCCTCGCCGTTGGGCCGGGCGCGGCATACGGCTGAGCTAATTGCTGGTGAGGGCCGCTCGATAGAGTTGGTCGATGACCTGCGCGAGTGGCATTTGGGCTCGCTGGAGGGTACATCAAATCGCGAGATGCCGCCGCAGCCCTGGGGTGATTATCCGGTGGCCTTTGGTGGCGAGTCTGAAGGCGAGCTCCAGTCGCGCATGGTCGCGGCGCTGTCCCACATCATGGCCAGGCCGCAGCACGACTGTGTGCTGGCAGTCTCCCACGGCTCTTCCTGCCGGGAGTTTCTTGAGTATGTGACTGGCAGGGGAGAGCTACCCGACAACGGTGCCGTGCTTCATTTTGGCTATTGCGACGGTGCGTTTTCGCTCCTTGATTGGTAACGAACGAAAGGACCCCTATGAATAAAGACCTGTATCTGGTTCGTCATGGGCAGACAATATTCAACCTTAAGCGCATTATTCAGGGTTGGAGTGACTCGCCGCTCACGCAGCTGGGATGCGACCAGGCGGCGCGTGCCGGCATGTTCTTACGTGCGCGCGGCATTGAACCCGATCATGCCTACACCTCCACACTTCATCGCACCGAGCAGACTATCGCCAACCTGTGGCCGGGCTTGGCGTACGAGCGCCTGGACGGTCTGCGTGAGTGGTTCTTTGGCGACTTTGAGGCCGAGCGCGTGATGCTTATGCCCGAGCGCCCGTGGCGAGATTTCTATCGTCAGTTTGGCGGCGAGGGCCAGATGCAGGTGCGCGAGCGCATGGCGGCGACGATAACCGATCTTATGCGACGTCCGGACCACGAGTGCGTGCTCGCGGTGAGCCACGGTTCGGCTATCAAGGAGTTTTTGGACCACGTGCGGGGCGCGGCGGCCGACGAGCGCGAACGCGTGCCGGGCAACTGCTCAGTGCTGCATTTTGCGTTTGACGATGCGGCCGATACGTTTGAACTGGTCGAAGTCTTTACGCAGGAAGACTACGCGCGCGAGCTGGGGCTTGAACCGCTCGTGGCTACTGCGGGTCCGCAGCGCGGATAACGCGAGCGCGGCGGCACGGGTCGTCGGCATAACTTCTCGACGCAAAAGGGGCGGAGATGCATGTACCTGCTGCATCTCCGCCCCCTGTTTGTTGGGCTGCCGATTTTTGTGCTGGACGGTCTGGTCTTGCTAGAACCGCGCGACCTGGTGCGTGAGCAGACCCGTCGGAACCTGCGCCGCGCCGCCGCTGACCTGCGCGGCGGGGAAGAGCGCAGCTACGGCAAAGTTGAACGGCTCTTTGCCCGTGTAGGCGCCGGCGGCACGTGCATCGTCGGCCAGGAGCTGTGATGCCTCGACTAGTGCGACAGCGTAGGCAGGGTCGTCGGCCAGTGCCGGCTCCGGCGCCTGGTCGAGCATGGCGCGGATGGCCCCGACGGCGTCCTCGCGCTTGACCTCCCACACGCGGTGCGTAATGCCGGCGGGGTCGGTGACGGCATAGAGTGAAGCGCCCTCTTTTGCGGCGCCGAGGATGATATCCATGACGGGAGAGGCTTCGTAGACAAGCGTTACGGGACGGGGCTGTACCTTGAGGTCGGCGATTGCGCGCGCAGCGGCGGTCGTATCGGCGGCAACCGCGTCGCCGCCCGCCAGCGCACCAACCGGGCAGATCGCCACGACACCCGTCACACGTCCCGGCTCGCCCGAGCATTCGTACACGTAATACGCCGCACCCGGGTCCTTGAGCATCAGACCATCGGCAAGGGCTCCGCGCAGAGCATCGTTGCCGCTCAGGATGCTGCCCATTGCAGGCAGCGCCTCGAGCACGCGGTCCTGAGCCGGGCGGATGCAGGGAAACGGAAGTGCTTTCATAGGCGGTCCTAACGCACGAGTCGGTTTGTTCGCGGCTTATTATGCCCCAACTTGGCCGCTCGCGTCCCAGAGCACGTTATCGGCGAGCGCGATTAGCACCTGCTGACAACGAACGATATCGGCGTGGGGCACATATTCGTTGGGCTTGTGCGCGAGCGCGAGCGACCCGGGACCGTAGCTCATGCAATTGCGGTTACCTGTCTTGCCGGCAATGACGGCGGTGTCGGTGTAGCCGGTAAAGAAGCCGACGGTCGTGTCCGCGTCCGTCACGTCATCGGCGGCACGCTTGAGCGCTGCTAGAAGGGGAGAGTTCGGGTCGCGCTCGATGGCGGGGCGGTCGCCCGTTACGGTGTAGCTGCCATGGCAACCGGGAACGGCGGCTTCGGCGACGGCGATGGCCTGCTCTACCATGCGCGTCGCGGCGGCCGTATCGGTCGGCGGGGTCAGGCGCATGTCGACCCAGACTTTGGCGCGGTCGGGTACGACGTAGGGGCGATATCCGCCCTCGATTTGGCCAAACGTGATGGTCGAAGGCCCCAGCTCATCGTGCGCGGGCAGCGCCATAAACGCGCGACGGAGCGAACACACGACCTCGGCCATGGCAGCGACGGCATCCGCGCCCTTCCAGGGCTGGCTCGCATGCGCCGTCACGCCAGTCATTTCAATCTCGAACCACGTACGCCCCTTGTGCGCCACCTGGATCTGTCCGTCGGTGGGCTCGGTGTCCAGCACCCATTCACGCGAGCCGACCCAGCCAGCATCGATCGTGGCCTCTGAGCCGCGCATAAAGTCCTCCTCGTCGACCGAGCAAATGAGTGAGAAGCCACGGCGGGGCAGCTTGCCTTCTGCCGCCACGCGCTCGAGCGTATGGACCAGTGCGGCAATGGCGCAGGCCAGGCCACCCTTCATATCGCAGGCACCGCGGCCATAGAGTTTATCGTTGCGCACGATCGCTCCGAGCGGCGGAATGTCCGCGTCCCAGCCATCGCCCAGTGTAACGGTATCCATATGGCAGATATAGACGAGCCGTGGCTCGTCGCTCAGTCCCGGCACGGTGACCATAAGGTTGCGGCGCCCGGGCAGCACCTCGAGTTCCTCAACCTGCACGGCATCGAGTACCGGATGGCTCAGCTGCGCCAACCGTTCCTCAACCAACGCTTTGATATAGCGTTCAATCTCGCCCTCATACGCACCTGGGTCGGAACTGTCGATCCGCACGAGCCCTTGCGTAAGCCGCCAGGCAAAATCTGTATCAACCATAGGCACCTCACAGATAGTTAGGTCAACATACAGATTGTATGCCAAGAAGCGGCTCGGTGCATTTAATGGAGCGCTCACAAAAACGGGGGCGCCTCTCGTGCGAAAGGCGCCCCCGCGGGCATTCAATGTCAGCGACGGGCAGGCCACATGGGGAACTGCCCGTCAGGTCAGTCGGCGCTACTTGATCACGCGCACGCGATACATCGACGGAATCTGCTTGAGCGCCTCGATGGTGCTGCTGTCTAGGTGTTCGTCGGTGTCGAACATGGTGTAGGCGTTCTCGCCGGCGGACTCGTTGGTCATACGCTGCACGTTGGCGTTGTCCTTGGCCAGGATGGCCGTGATCTGGCCGATCATGTTGGGCACGTTGGCATGCAGGCAGGCAATGCGGCTTGCAGCGCGCGCCTTGCCCATGCTGCAGGCGGGGTAGTTGACGCTGTGTGCGATGTTGCCGTTCTCCAGGTAATCCTTGAGCTCGCTGATGGCCATGTCGGCGCAGTTGGCCTCGGCCTCGCCGGTGCCGGCGCCCGAGTGCGTGGTGATAAACGTATTGGGCATCTTGACCGTCTTGGGCGTGGCGAAGTCGCAGCTAAACCAGCTGAGCTTGCCCTCGCGCAGGGCGGCGTCGACGGCGTCCTCGTCAATGATGGTTTCGCGCGCGTAGTTGATGAGCACGGCGTCCGGTGCCAGCAGGTTAATCTGTTCGGTGCTGATCATGCCGATGGTGTCGGCCTTGCTGGGCACGTGCACGGTGAGGTAGTCGCAGCCGCGGCAGAGATCCTCGAGCGTGCCCACGCGCTGCACCTCGCGGCTCAGCACCCACGCGTGCTCGACGGAAATGAACGGGTCGTAGCCGTAAACGTCCATGCCCAGATCGACGCAGGCGTTGGCGACCTTGGAGCCCACGTTGCCCAGGCCGATGACACCGATGCGCTTGCCCTTGAGCTCGCGGCCCACAAAGGCCTTCTTGGCCTTCTCGGCATCGACCTGAATCTCGGGATCGTCGGCGTTGTCGCGCACCCAGTTCATCGATTGCACCACGCCGCGGCTCGAGAGCACCAGCATGCCCAGGACGAGCTCCTTGACGGCATTGCTATTGGCGCCAGGGGAGTTAAAGACGACGACGCCCTTCTTGGCGTACTCCTCGACGGGGATGTTGTTGACGCCGGCGCCGCAGCGGGCGATGGCGCGGATGCCCTCGGGCAGCTCGTAGCCGTGCAGGTCGGTCGAGCGCATCAGGATCGCGTCGGCCTCCTCGGCGGTGCTTACAAATTCGTAGCCTTCGCCAAACTCGACTTTGCCGTCTTTGGTGATGTCGTCGATGGTCTTAATCTTGCGCATGAAAAACTCCTTAGCTGGTTTGTTTAAAACAAGTGGTTTGAAGTGGCTGATCGGCCCGCGTGCTGCGGGCTAGTTAGATCGCTGGCTCAAACCGTGCTGCGCTTCGAAGTCCTTCATGTACGTGGCCAGTGCCTGCACGTCTTCCATGGTTACGGCGTTGTAGACGCTGGCGCGCATGCCGCCCACCAGGCGATGACCCTTGACGTTTTGAATCTGGTGCTCGGCCGCACCTGCGACAAAGGCCGCGTCGAGCTCGGCGTCGTCGGTGCGGAAGGTGACGTTGGCGATGGAGCGGCTGTCGGCCTGTGTGGTGCCATGGAACAGCATGCTGTGCTCGAGCAGGTTGTAGAGCAGGTTGGCCTTGGCCCAGTTGCGCTCGGCCATGGCGGCAAGTCCGCCGGTCTCCTCGACCCACCGGAACACCTTGCCGCACACGTAGATGCCAAAGGTGTTGGGCGTGTTGAGCATGGAGCCCTTGGCGGCCTGGGCCTTAAGGTCCATGTACTGCGGCGTCTGCGCAAAGGCGGGGCCGTCGGCGATGAGGTCGTCGCGCACGATAACCACGGTCACGCCCGCGGCGCCGGCGTTTTTCTGCGCGCCGGCGTAGATGAGCCCGTAGCGCTCAACATCGAGCGGCTGCGACAAAAAGCAGCTCGAGACATCGGCTACCAGCGGTACGTCGCCGCAATCGGGCAGCTCGTGGTACATGGTGCCAAAGATGGTGTTGTTCTGGCAGATGTAGACGTAGTCGAGCCCATCGCCCTCGGCCTCGGCGGCAATGCGCGCGTTGACATCGGCCATACTGGGAATGCGGTCGAAGTTGGTGTCCTCGGAGCTCGCGAGCAGCACGGCCTCGCCGTACTTGGCGGCCTCCTTGTACGCCTTGTTGGCAAAGTTGCCCGTCACGACGTAGCCGGCGCGGCCGCGGTGCATGAGGTTCATGGGGATACCCGCAAACTGCAGCGTGGCGCCGCCCTGCAAAAACAGGATACGGTAGTTGTCGGGAATGCTCAACAGGCGGCGCAGGGTTGCCTCGGCGTCGTCGATGATCTGCTGGTACATGCTAGATCGATGGCTCATCTCGAGCACGGACATGCCGCAACCGCAGTAGTCCATCATCTCGTCGGCAATCTCGGCGAGCACGCTTGCGGGCAGCGCGGCCGGGCCAGCTGAGAAGTTGTGCACACGTGCCATCTTCTAGTTCCCCCTCGTAGTCGTTTGAACGTTCGGGATACTTTAGCACAGTGGAGCGCCAGGCGCGACCGTATCACGGTAAAACTCGACTGCGCCGCTATGATTTACAGGATGGTTACATGGGGGAGGGGCTTGGCTCGGGGCTAGCATCCGATCCGCCTCGGCCTTCGCTTGTTTCCAGGGGCGCACACGACCGTTGGTGAGGTCGTCGTAACCATGAGCGATGGAGCGCTGAATGCGATCTTCGCGCTCCTGAATGGCGGTTAGTGCGCGCGTCTGCTCGTCATAGGCCTCGGCATCCATGACGACAAGCGATGCGGACCCGTTTTTGGTTAGGTAGACGGGCTCTTTGGTCTTGTGGTAGCTCTCTGCAATAGCGCCAGAGTTGCGCTGCAGATCAGAAATAGGCTTTACGACAGGCATATGAAACTCCTTACATAGAATCATATGTAGAACTCTATGTTGAGTGTAGCGGAGGGTGGCGTTGTGCGTATGCGTGCCTGCATTCGTAAGCGCGGTTGTCTGGCAAGTGTGATTTGGGGCGACCTCGTTAAAGTTTCTAAGCTGCGAAAATGACCGTTAACCGGATTAAATTTTGTTGCTCAACATTTGACACTCTGGGCGTGGTAACTTTTTTACCAACAGGTATGATTATTGTCATGTGCGCCGCGCCTGCCTGCCGGGTTGCGGCGCACTTGTGACAGCCTTTGACACCCTTGGAGCGTGTACTGTGGATGTAACCACAAAAAGCGTTCGGGGGGGGGGTGCTCACCCGCGAGCAATTCCTCCCGCATGAGATGCGCATCGTTGCTGCCCTTCGTATGCAGGGCGCAAGCGACGAGCAGGTCATTGTACGCGTAAAGAGCGAGAACCTCTTTCAATATCCCACGGAGCGCATGGTCGCCAACCGCGCAACCGTGTGCCTTCGCCGCCTTGACGCCATGGTGCCCACGGACGCCGTATGCGCCGCGCGCGGCATCGACCCCAAAACCGCCGTCGAGGCTGCGTCATCCCTAACCAGGCTCATGGCATCCGGCACTCCCACGCAGGCGGACCAGGCCATCTTCTACAGCATGATCTGCCGCTACGATATCGTGCGCGAGCTCGTGCTCATCGAGGTAGGGGAGCGCCTACAAAACTTCGATTATGCCTTTACGGCGGTTGACCTCAACGCCTTTATGACACGCTTTACCACGGAGTATCCGGACGCGGCCCGCTGGACTGAGGCCACGGTCAAGCGCATTAAGGGCTCGCTCCGCCAGACGCTCCGCCATGCCGGCCTTATCGGCGAGGGCCAGGGCCCGGAGTCCGAGCGCCTGTCTGCGCTCTTCCTTGACCCCGATATTGAGCATGCCCTTCTGCGGCTTGGCGAACAGTCGCTTGTCGTTGCCCTTACAGGAAGGGCGGTAATCTAGCATGGCGCACATCAGCACCGCCGACGGTCCCGCGATAACTCCGGCGACCGACATCACCGCCAACATCGGTATCCGCTCCCGCGACCGCGTCGTGGCAGCCCATTCCCATGCCAAACGCGCCCGCCAGGAGTTCGAGCGGCGCTCTCAGCTCCTCCGCGCATGTCTGAGCAACGAGGATTTTCTCTCCAACAAAGGCATCGGCAACGAGATTGGATTTCATACCTTCTGCTACGACCCGGCGCTCGAGTTTGAGGCCCGCGCGTTATTTGACACCCTGGCGCATGACTCCGCGGCTGGCAAGCTCCCCTGTGCGCTCAAGGTCGTAAACCTCTATGACGTTGTGCTGGCGATTCTTGATGACCTCGATGTTCTTGAAGCCATGCAAGAGCAAGAAACTGATTTTGGCTCAAAGGCAGTGCTCGATGACGTGGTTGATTATTGCCAGCCTGATGTTGTCTCCGATGTGGTTTTGGACCTGACGCAACCACATGTACCGGGCGATGCGATTTTGCTCGTTGGGGTTGGCGAGGTTTACCCCTTTTTGAGAGTCCATAACCTGTTCGATTCAATGCAGTCTGACTTTTCTGATGTCCCCGTTATTGCGGCTTACCCCGGCACCTTTAACGGTTCATCTGTCACCTTGTTTAACAGGCTTGCAGCAGAGAATTACTATCGCGCAATCGATATCTCTTAAGTGCGACTTTCCGCCCGCTTTGTTGACTGCCGTTCTCCAGCTTTAAGGAGTTTACAATGGATAACACAACTGTTCGCAATCTCTTCGCGAAGGACATCAACCGTTCCATTAATGGTGTTGTTGTCGCTGACGATGAGAAAGACGAGTCAATTAGGCAAGAGCTTAGCGAGTATGTGGTGACGCGCGAGCTGCAAGGTCACTTCGCAACTTTATTTAAAGCCTACGGCGATTCTCTGTATAACCCTACCAACAAAATGGGCGTATGGGTCAGCGGTTTTTATGGGTCCGGTAAGTCACACTTTCTTAAAATCTTGAGCTATTTGCTTGGGAATCTCAATGTTGATGGGAAGCGCGCTATCTCTTTTTTTGATGGCAAGATTGCCGATCCGTTGGTGTTTGCTTCTATGGAGCACGCCTGTTCCGTTCCTACGCAAACCTTACTGTTCAATATCGACACCAAGGCGGGGTCGTGGAAGGGCGATAAGGCATCTGTTGCTGTTCTCTATGGATTCCAGCGCGTGTTTTATGAGGCGCGAGGGTTTTACGGCGTTAAGCCCAAGCTTGCTCAGCTTGAGGAGTACATCGATGAGATAGGTAAAACTCAAGAGTTTCGCGACGAATTTGAGCGTCTAACAGGAAATACATGGCTTGAAAATCGCAAGACCTATAGGTATAACAAGGCTTTTCGTAAGCTTCTTAAATCTGTTCTGGGCATGAGCGACGATGAAATTAGTGCATGGGTCTCTGCTCCTGATGACGAGCTTCTTCAGCCTGATGAATTTGCTCAAAAGGTTAAGGTGTACATTGACGCTCAGGCGGCTGCCAATGGTGGCGATTTTCGCTTGGTCTTCATGGTTGATGAGGTTGGCCAGTTTATTGCTAACGGCGGCAATTCGGATCGTCTGTTGAGTCTCCAGACGGTAGTCGAGGAACTTGGATCAGTTTGTGGTGGCCGTGTTTGGGTGATGGTTTCGAGTCAAGAAGACATCTACAATCTCGGTTTACCGGGCGGGCTGGATACGAGCATGTTCTCTAAGATCTTGGGTCGATTTGATACTCGCCTTTCGCTTTCCAGCTCCAGCGCTGACGAGGTCATTCAGCGCCGTATTTTGGAGAAGACCGCACCGGCGGCCGATGCGCTTGCCCAACTCTATAAGCAGGACTCCGCGGTCCTCAAAAACAACTTCACATTTGAAGGCTCGCGCGCCGATCTTGCGGGCTATGCCAACGCCAAGGAGTTTGTCGCCAGCTACCCGTTTGTAGGCTATCAGTTCAAGCTGCTGCCCGACGTCATGACCGAGGTGCGCAAGCACGGCGTCAAGGCCAAACACATGTCCACGGGCGAGCGCTCCATGCTGAGCGCTTTCCAGGAGAGTGCTCAGGCTATCCAGCATGAGCAGACCGGCGCTCTCGTGCCCTTCTGGCGCTTCTTCGACACAATCTCTAAAGACCTGGAGCACGGCATCATTCAGGTCGTCGTCTGCGCGGAGCGCGCAGCTGAAAACGCAGAAGGTCTTGAGAGCTACGATGTTCGGGTGCTTAAGCTCCTGTACTTGATCCGCTACATCGGCTACGTTAAGGCCTCGGTCGAGAACATCTCCATCTTCATGATTGATAGCCTTGACGTGGACAAGCGCGCCCTTAAGGACCGCGTCAAGGAATCCCTCGCCCGCTTGGAGCGCGAGAACTACGTTGCGCGCCAGGGTGATACCTACAGCTTCCTTACCGATGAGGAGCAGGAAATTGCACAGGAGATCGCGCAGACCCCGATCGACAACGCAAAGGTGATCGAGTCTATCAAGAAGCGCCTGTTCGAGAGCATCTACACTGCGCGCAAGCTCACCCGCGAGGCCAACGACTTCCCCTTTGACCGCTACGTGGATGGCTCGATTCATGGATCCAGCATGGGCGGTATGGAACTTTCCGTGGTGACCATGGCCAGTGACTTGGGCTGCGCCGACGATGCCGAGTTAGCATTGAAATCTGTGGATAAAGCCATCGTGGCCTTGAGCGACGAGGTGGATTATTGGACCCCACTCGTCAACGCCGCCAAGATTTGCATGTACGCCCAGACGCGCAACCTGCAGGAGTTACCGCCGAGCACCCGCCAGATTGTCGAGGCCAAAATGCGTGAGAAGGACTCTAACGAGAAAGAGGCTGACACCCTTTTGACCGAGGCGGTGCTTCATGCTCGATGCGCCGTCAACGGGCGCATGGTTGAGGTCCGTGCCACCAAGCCTGCGCAGGTCTTCGACCAGGTGCTCGCGCAGTTGTGCGACGTAATCTTTGGTAAGGCTGGCTATATCGGCGCGCCGGTCGAGGGCGATTCCGATATCCGCTCCACGCTGGCGGGCAATATTCAAGCTGGGCTTGATGGCATGGACGCTGGGAATGCGCGCGCCCTCAAGGATGTCGAGGATTACCTCAGAGTGCAGCATCAGCGTCATTTGGATACCGCTATGGGTGATATTCAGCGCAAGTACCAGCAAAAGCCCTATGGCTGGCGCGAGGTCAATATCGCAAATGTGGTGGCGCAGCTTGTGGTTGAGCAACGCGCGCAAGTGCTGTTTGGCGGTCAGACGATCCAAGCCAACGACAATCGAATGGTGGCGTTCTTGCGCAAGGATGCCGATAAGGTGCAGGTGCGTCTACGCGTGCGTATGAGTGACCGTTTGCTGCGCGATACGGGCGATCTTATGCGTGACCTGTTTGACCTTGATACCGTGCCCTCCGATGAGGATAAGCTCGTGGCCGAGCTTAAAGAGCGCCTTGAGAGCCTTCGTCAAGCCTGCCTCGATATGGCGCACGGCTTCTATACGGGCATCAAACCGCTCTATCCGTATCCTGGCGAGAGTGAGTGCGAGAAGATGCGCTCTGAGGTCGTCGACGTTCTTAAGGACCAGAGCGAGTCCGAGGCGTTCTTGACCACGTTTACCAAGCACGAGGACCGTTTGCTCGATGCCAAGGACGATTTTGACAAGGTGGTTGAGTTCTTCGAGTCCAACCAACGAACGGCATTTGACCACGCCAAGGATTTCTTGAGCCGCACCGAGGGTATCGAGTATGCCTCCGATGACATTCCCAGCGCGGTGGAGAACGTGGCAAAGGTGCGCGAGATCCTCAAAGATCCCAAGCCCTACGGCCGCATTAAAGACCTTCAACCGCTTATGGATCCCGTCGAGGACGACATTAAAAAGCTGCTGGGCATCCGCCGCAATGAGCTTTTGCATCGCATCGAGAGCGATCTGCAAGACTTGCAGGCACAAGCAGAGAGCCAAAAGGGCTTTGTCAAACAAGCCAAGGATGCCATAGCAGACGCCGGCACCAAATACGAGTCGTTCAAAAACCGTGCCCACAGCGCTCAAAGCCTCAATGAGCTGAGCGTTGCCGCGACTAACTGGGGCAATTGGCTCAGCGCAGCAACCAACGGGATGTACGACGCTGTGGATGCGGCCCGCATACGTATGGACAACGAGCGCCGCACCACCGAAGTCACGAGTACGGGTGAGGTGGTCAAGAAAATCTCCAACAAGGGCGTTGCGTCGTCAGCGCCCACGCCTGCGCCCGTGCCCCAGCGCAAGATCAAGACCGTGCGCCGAGCCGATCTGGTCAAGCCGAGTCGTCTCTTGTCCACAGAGGACGTGGAGCGCTATGTGGACGACTTGCGCTCCCGCCTTATGCAAGCACTCGCTGCAAACAACGAGATTCGTATCAACTAGCCCGCAGAGCCACTGGCGCCAAAGCGCGCACCGGTGGCTTATGGCGTTTAGAAAGGCTCATCAACCATGAACGATTCTGCTCTTAAGAGCTTCTGCACTTGGGCCCGCACGGAGCTCATCAAAGGCGTGGAGGCGCAGATGGTGCGCTACGGCATCACCGAACCTGCACCTGCGCCCACTGGATCCGAGACCGTCAACGGCCTGCCCCTAAGTCCGGCTGAGGTCGAGCAACGCGACGAACTGCTGCGCATGCAGGCAGGGGTGGGTCACGAGGCGCTGCGCGACCGTGCTGCCTACACCTGGTTCAACCGCATCGTGGCCATTCGCTTCATGGATGCGCGCGGATGGCTTCCCAGCCGTATGCGCATGCTAAGTCGTGCGGACGGCAGCCATGGCAGCGAGGCCGTGGAGAACGCACTGGACGTGGAAATAACGACGGTCGATACCGATCGCATAGCCGAACTCAAGATGGCGGGCTTGGATGAACCGCTGTGGCGTTACCTGTTTGTGGCTCAGTGCGAGGAGCTTGCCGATTGCCTGCCAGGCGTCTTTGAACGCGTGGGCGGAGCCATGGAACTGCTGCTGCCCCAGGGCCTCATGATGTCCGATGGCGTGGTGGGCAAGCTCAACGCCGTCCTCGCTGACGAGGACTGGCGCGAGGGCGTGACCGTTCTGGGTTGGATGTATCAGTACTACAACGCTGACGTTAAAGACGAGTTCTTCAAGTCCAAGCGCAAGGCAGCGGCGGAGGACATCGCGCCCGCCACGCAGCTCTTCACCCCCGAGTGGATCGTGCGCTATATGGTCGAGAACTCGCTCGGCCGTCTGTGGATGCTCAACAATCCGGGGAGTTCGCTACGCGAGCGCATGGAGTATTACATCGAGCCCGATGCTGAGCACGAGGACTTCATCCGCATTTCGAGTCCCGAGGAGATAACCCTCTGCGACCCCGCATGCGGCTCGGGCCATATCTTGGTCTATGCGTTTGAGCTGCTCTTCCATATGTACGAGGAGCGCGGCTATCGTGAGCGCGAGATTCCCGAGCTCATTCTTACTAAAAACCTTGCAGGTATGGAAATCGATTCCCGCGCGGCACAGATCGCGGAGCTGGCGCTTGCCATGTGCGCCCGCGAGCACGACCGTCGCTTCTTTAGGCGTGGCGTTCGCGCCGACGTTACCGTGCTCTCGAGCATCCCGCTAGGGGAGGACGAGCTGCCGGGTAACAAGAAGCTCGCCGAGGAGCTGAGTCATTTGGGCGAGATCGGTTCGCTGCTCAATCCCTCAGAGGACGAGATCGACGAGCTCAAGGCTGCCGTCGCGAGTTGTTCCGATGACCTTTTTGCCGCTACGGCCAAAACTAAGCTCGAAAGCGCTGCCGCCATCTGCGAGAAGCTGTCCCGTCGTTTTATCTGCACCGTTGCGAATCCTCCGTATATGGGCAGCAGCAGCTTTAACCCCTTCATGTCCAAGTGGGTCAAGAAGAACTACCCCGACGTGAAGAGCGACCTGTTCTCCAGCTTTGTCGTTCGCATGTTCAATCTCGCCAAGGACCACGGCGAGTGCGGCGTCATGTCGCCTTTCGTCTGGATGTTCATCGGAAGCTATGAGAAGCTCCGCAACGAGATTATCGACAACAGAACGCTGACTTCGCTCATTCAGCTCGAGTACTCGGGCTTCGCCGGCGCGACCGTGCCCATCTGCACCTATACGTTCCACAACTCGTTCATCAAGGGCTACAAGGGCGGCTACGTGCGCCTTTCGGACTTCGTTGGTGCTGCCGTTCAGGCTCCGAAGGCCCTCGAAGCGATCCGAAACCCCGACTGCGGCTGGTTCTACCGCCGCGACGCCGAGACCTTCAAACAGATTCCCGGCACCCCCATTGCCTACTGGGCCAGTGATGCCCTTGTTGAATCATTCTCAAAAGGAAAAAGGCTCGATGCTATTGCTACTCCGCGTCAGGGCTTGGCGACGAGTGATAATGGCCGCTTTTTGAGGAAATGGTGGGAAGTGGCGCCTTCCAACACATCGCGAGATTGCGGCGGCAGGTCCGAGGCAAAGCAGAGTGGTTCCCGCTGGTTCCCGATTATTCGGGGCGGCTCCTATCGAAAGTGGTGGGGTGACTACGACGAGGTGGTTAATTGGTTTGATGACGGTCGGGAGATGAAGGAAGCGATTCTGGCCAAGTATACTTATCTCTCTACACCTGATTTTGTAATCAAGAACCAGGGCGACTACTTCAAGCCTGCGGTTTCCTGGTCTAAAATTTCTTCCAGCCTTGCTTCCTTTAGGTTTGCGCCTCGAGGGATGCTATTTGAGGTAGCTGGTGCATGTCTTTTTGCGGAGCCGAACGAGCTTCGATACATCCAGGCTTTCTGCAACTGTTCCATTGCCGAAATTGATTTGGCGTTTATGTCGCCGACTCTAAACTTTGAGGTAGGCCAAATCGGTCAGTTGCCGATTATCCAAGATGAGGATGCCGAACCGACTGTCTGCTCACTCGTTGAAGACCCTCGCTCAATTTCAAAGGCGGACTACGATTCGTTTGAAACCTCCTGGGATTTTAAACGTAATCCTCTTGTCTAGGTGATCGTCATGGCTGAAAAGAAGAGGCACAAGCCTGTCGATAAGACTAAAATTGAATATGTCGAACCTAAGCCAAGCTGGATAAAGGCTGTTAAGGTTAATGACCCTAATGACGTCATGGGTTCTATTATTCAGTTTTTTCTGGTTGAATCTCCTTGTAAAGGTGTGAGTAGCAGAGGGATATCGCTTCTCGATTATGGATGGGCCGATAGTGTTCCTCCTAAATCCGGGTACCTTCACCGAAGATTATTGGAAGTGGCCAATCTCTGCGATGGGTCGACGCTATTTACGGCCACACGAAAAGAAGAGATGAAAAATAGGTTTGTTGATGCTGATATGCCTGGTAATTTTGCTTCAACTTGTACCTCAAATCGCGTTGTGGCGCTCATCAACAGCAATTTTGTGCTTGATTTATTTCGGATTATTAGAAATTCGTTGGCACATTGTCGCTTTCAATTGGTCGAAAAGAACGGTGTAGATTTCATTGCTTTTGAAAACGGTATGCCAGGAAAAGATCTCATTGGAGCGGATTCATTTGAGGTGAGTTCTCGTTTATTTCTTAAATGCAGCACTCTCATTGATTGGATTGCTGTGGTTAAGTCAGAGGCTGTATATGAGGCGGAAGAAATTGCCCGAAAGAAAGAGACCTCAGAACGGGAGTGGGAAAACAAACGTCAATTGGTTTTGTCTCGAATCTCGAGTGGGTCCTGCTCAAATAAAGATGAACTCGGGAAGGACTGTGAGCTATCTAAGCGTAATTTAGATAAATTGCTTGGCGAGCTGAAGGCCCAAGGGCTTATTGCTTATTCACGTTCTAATCGAAAATGGGAACTTACTGGTGACGCAAATCCGTGAGTAAGAGATGCTTCATCTTTGATTGCAAAGAACGGCGTGTCGAATGAGCTTCCAACGTTTTTTATCGCAAAGAGACTCGCTGTCTCTCGAAAGTGACCTTTTAAATGAATATTAGTCGGCGTTTTTAAATGAGAGGGCGGTCAAATATGGCCACTTTACTTCAAGAAAAATACGAGGCTCGCAAGGCCGAGGTCAACGCTCGCTTTGAGCAGCTTCGCGCCAACGAGGGGGAACTCAACCGGATTTTTGCCAAGATCTACAACATGGAGGGAGAGGTGCCCATCGAGGTCGAGGACAAGTACGTCTCGGTGGCGCGCATCTTCGATACGGCAGAAGAGATTCCGGAGAGCTACAAGGGCAACAAGTACGTGCGCACCAAGCGCGACGAGATCGCCTCGCTTATAAGCTATGCCGTGGGCTGCATGTTTGGCCGCTATTCGCTGGATGTGGACGGGCTGGTTCTGGCCGACCAAGGCGCCACAGTCGATGACTATCTGTCCAAGATGCCCGATCCCGCGCATGTGACCTTTATGCCCGATAGCGACAACGTGCTGCCCATTACCGATGACGAGTACTTTGACGACGACATCGTGCGCTACTTTATCGTCTTTGTGCGCACCGTGTATGGTGAGGAGACGCTTGAGCAGAACCTGGCCTTTATTGCCGAGGCACTCGGCGGCAAGGGCGCCTCGCGCGAGGTCATCCGCGCCTACTTTTTGAAGGACTTCTTTAGGGACCACTGCCAGACCTATAAGAAGCGCCCCATCTACTGGCTGTTCGACAGCGGCAAGAAAAATGGCTTTAAGTGCCTTGTCTACATGCATCGCTATCAGCCCGACCTGTTGGCTCGCATCCGCACCGACTATGTGCATGGGCAGCAGGAGCGCTACCGTGCCCAGATCGGCTATGCCAACGATTCCCTTGCCACCGCCGAGCGCGGCGAGCGCGTGCGCTTGGACAAGCGCGTCAAAAAGCTTAACGACCAGCTCAAAGAGACTATTGCCTTCGAGGAGAAGCTGCACCACTTGGCAGACCAGATGATTAAGATCGACCTGGATGACGGCGTCAAGGTCAACTACGCCAAGTTTCAGGATGTGCTAGCAAAGATTAAGTAACTGCAGATACGGTAAGGATATTCATGCCCAAGATCGATGTAGAAGAACAGCTCAAGCTGCGGTTTTTGCAACCGTTGCCCGCATGCGTGCCGCGTCGTGTGGTGGTTTGGCACGATGCAGACGGCGAGTTTGCTCCTGAGTTTGAACGTTTGGCCGCCGAGGGCTTCGACGGTGCGGGGACTGATGACGGCGTTATGCCCGCTTACGGTGACTTTGAGCGCCCAGTGCGGTTTGTTGAGGCCTGCGAGGGCCGCATGTTTGCCGTCAAGAAGCTCGTCAACCGCGATGACCTTGTGAGCGATATCTTGCTGTATCGCCGTTGCCCGCGCGGCAGGCTTGAGGGCGATTGGCTTGCCGATGTTGAGCTGTGTGCTGACCGGTTTCAAGCTGATTATCTTTCGCTTTTGGCCGATCAGCTGGGTATCGAGAATATCGATGCCGTGCGCGAGAGCTTGCGAGCGCACAAGGCGTTCTTTGATGCCAAGACCCGTTGCGCTAAGTTTGCCGCGTGTGTTCCGCATGCCTCGGGCGCATCCGATATCGAACTCGGCATCCTTACGGTGATTTTTGGCGGTAAAGAGCCTGGTGACGCGCGTCCCGCGTTTGTACTGCGTGGCTGTATGACCATGCTGCTGCACGAGGGTCCCGAGGCGCTGGCTGAGTTGGCGGGCAAGTACTGCGTGCGCGATGCCCTCTCTGCCTTCATTGTGCGTTGCTATGGGTTTGATGGGCCGCTTTACGAGCGTGACTCATTGCTTATGCTTGCATCCCATGTGCTCCTTACGGCGGCATCAACCGCGCTTCCCGAGGGAGCGCTCAAGGGGCTCGAAAGCTATGTGGCTCCCGCCTACGGTCCCTATTGCCTTGAGGCGGTGCGCACGTGGGACCAGGCCGCCGGTACCCAGGCATCGAGCGAGGACCTATTTGAGATCTGTCGTTTGGTGGAGGATGTCCGCGGGCTCTTTGCGCGGTTTGAGGCTCTGCCGATCGATGTGCTGGCCTCGCTTGATGTGTTCCCGTGCGTCAATGAGGCTGTGCTCTCGCAGTTGTTCAGCTCGTTTGCCCAGGGTGCAGACCGTGTTGAGGACGCACGCGCCTTTGCGGCGCGTCGCTGCGACCTAAGCTGGTACCGTCGTGTCGAGAGCTACTTTGACCTGCTTGCCGCTGTGGCCGATATGTGCGCGTTTAGGCAGTCGCACGCGGGCGGCTTCCATCTGGCGCAGCCCCAGCAGGTGTGGGATGCCTATTCGTCCGATTGGTATGCCATGGATGCTGCCTATCGCCATATGTGCACTGCGTATCTGCGGGCACGCTCCGTCGAGTGCGATGCGCTCGAGGAACCTGCCCGCGCCGTGGCGGACTGGGCGGAGAATCTCTACAGCAACTGGTTCTTGGCGGATGCCAATGTCTGCTGGGCGGCTGCTGCGCAAGGGGAGTGGGCCGATTGCGGCTACATCGATGGTCCCGCACGGCAGGATGAGTTTTACTGGCATGTGCTGCCCGCCTTTGTGGGTTCTGCCAAAACAACGGTCGTTATCGTGAGCGATGCGCTGCGCTATGAGGTTGCCCGCGACGTTGCGGCGCTGCTCGAGCGCGAACGCGGCGGCAACGTCAAGGTTTCTAGCATGCAGGCGGTCTTTCCCTCCATTACCGAGGTGGGCATGCCTGCGCTGCTGCCGCACCAGGTGCTTGAGCTTGCAGAGGATGGCGCGTTTGTGTTGGCTGACGGCATGCCCACTGCGACGACTCCGCAGCGCGAGGCCGTACTTACCCACGTTGAGCCCACGGCCCGCGCTTTGCGCTCGAGCGCATACCTCAACATGGCGGGAACCGAGCGCAAAGCGCTGCTCAAAGACTCCAGGCTCGTTTATCTCTACCACAACAAGATCGATGCCACGGGCGAGAAGGCAGCTACGCAGGATGACGTTTTCGATGCCTGCGCGGACACCGTGGAGGAACTTGCCGCGTTGGCGCGCCGCGTGTGCACCGACGCCCCGGGCGCGCGTGTTGTTATGACGGCGGATCACGGCTTCATCTACACGCGTCGTGAGCTCAACGAGTGCCAGATGCTCGGCAAGCCAGACCTTCCCTTCCTTGACGCTCCTGTCATGCACGGCAAGCGTCATCTGGTGGTGCCCAACGAGGCCGTGGCCAAGCTTTCGGAAGAGGCATGCGAGGTGTTTGTTAATGTTGGCATGGGACGTTTAGGTGCCGGTTTTGAGGGATTTGCCCCGCGCGAGAACGTGCACTTCAAGCGTCCCGGCGGCACTAACAACTACGTCCACGGCGGCATGAGCCTGCAGGAGCTCTGCGTGCCCGTTATCGGATTTTGGCGTGCGCGCTCGGGTTCCAAGGACTTTGTCGATACGCGCGTGGCGACGCTGCGCGTGCTAAGCGAGGGACGCCGAGTGACCAACTCGCTCTTCTCGGTCAACTTGATCCAGGAAGAACCCGCCCAAGGCAAGGTTTTGCCGTGCGAGTATGAGCTGGTGTTTACCGACGCAAGCGGCAACGAGGTGAGCGATACAGTCAAGGCGCATGCCAACAAGACTTCTGCTAACTCGCAGGAGCGCGTCGTGCATGCCAAGTTTGCGCTGCGTGCAGCGGATGGATTCTCGGCCAAGGGTCCGTACTATCTGGTCTGCCGCGAGCGCGAAACGGGCAAGATCGTTTGGCGCGAGACGTATACCATCGCTGTTTCGTTTGCCCCTGTTGCTGACTTTGGTTTTTAGGAGTGTGCCCTATGTTTGATAGCCATGACGACGATCTGTGGGAAGTCCCCTCGATTGACGTGGATGTGCCTGCGGAGGCTGCGGTGCCTGAGGTCGCGCCCGCGAAGGCCCCGGAGGCCGAGACCGCTGCGTCTGCCCCGGAGCCGGCGACTGCTGCCGCGCCCGCTGAGGCTGCGGTGGCCGCCGAGGACGAGTCCTCGACCGATGGCTATGATCAGGCTGCGGCCGAGGCTCCCGAGGATGAGGGCTACGACATGGACGGGTTGGACGGCAAGCTGCTCGAGCACTTTGGCGGCAAGATCGTGCGCAAGGACCTGACGGCCTTTATGAAGCGCGGCGCCAACGTGCCCACCTTTGTGCTGGAGTACCTGCTGGGCATGTACTGCTCGACCGATGACGAGGAAGCCGTGGCAGAGGGCCTGGATCGCATCCGCAGGATTCTCACCGATAACTACGTGCGTCCCGACGAGTCCGAGCGCATTAAGTCCAAGATTCGCGAACTGGGCCGCTTTACCATCATCGACAAGGTGACGGCCAAGCTCGACGAGTACAAAGACATCTACGTGGCATCGTTTGCCAATCTGACCATCGAGCCGTTTGTGATGCCGGCCGAGTACGTGCGCGACTATTCCAAGATTCTGCAGGGTGGTATTTGGTGCATCATGAGCATCGAGTATCGTCACCCCGTGGATGAGGAAGACGAGTTTGGCATGGAGGTCTTTGGCGACGATGCGCCGCGCCGCGCCAAGGCCAAGCGCAAAAAGCGCGGGCCCGAGGACTCTCCGTTTAGTGTGGCGTCGCTCACGCCCATCCAGATGCCCAACCTGGACCTGGATGCCATGGTCGAAGAGCGCCAGTATTTCTCGCGCGACGAGTGGCTCAACATGCTGCTGCGCTCCGCTGGCTATGAGCCCAGCGAGCTTTCCGAGAAAGAACGTCTGCACTTTATCGAGCGTATGGTGCCGCTCATCGAGCGCAATTACAACCTGTGCGAGCTGGGTCCCCGCGGTACAGGTAAGAGCCACATCTACAAAGAGGTCTCGCCCTACGCCATTTTGCTTTCGGGCGGCCAGACCACCACGGCCAACCTGTTCGGCCGTATGAACTCCATGCGCGCCGACCGCGTGGGCTTGGTAGGTCACTGGGACTGCGTGACGTTTGACGAGGTCGCCGGCATGCGGTTTAAGGACACCAACGCCGTGCAGATCATGAAGGACTACATGGCGAGCGGCAGCTACGCGCGCGGCCGCGACCAGATTAACGCCGATGCTTCCATGGTCTTTGAGGGCAACATCAACGACACCGTGCAAAACGTCCTTAAGACCACGCACCTGTTTGATCCGTTCCCGCCGGAGTTTAACAACGATTCGGCCTTCTTCGACCGCATCCACTATTACCTGCCGGGCTGGGAGATTCCCAAGATGCGCTCGAGCCTGCTGACCGGGCATTACGGTCTGATTACCGACTGTCTGTCGGAGTTTTGCAAGGAGATGCGCCGCAAGGACTTTACGCACCATATCGACCGGTATTTCCGCTTCAACAGCGACTTTAACAAGCGCGACGAGATCGCCGTGCGCAAGACCTTTAGCGGCCTTGCCAAGCTGCTGTTCCCCGACGAGGCCATGGACAAGGACGAAGTGCGCTGGCTGCTAGACTACGCCATTGAGGGCCGTCGCCGCGTAAAGGAGCAGCTCAAGATTATGGCGGGCGTCGAGTTTATCGACGTCAACCTGGGCTATATGGATGCCGACAACCCGCAGGACGTGCACGTGGTGCGCGTGCCCGAGCAGACCGAGGACACGCTGATTCCCGACGGGCCGCTGCTGTCCGGCCACGTATTTGGCGTGGGCAGGTCGCAGGGCGGCGAGGTTGCCGTATACAAGCTGGAGAACAAGGCCGTTGCCGGCGAGTGCAAGTTTAAGTACGAGGGCGTGGCCTTTAACAAGCCAGTGCGCGATACGCTGGAAGCCGCGTTCGACAACTTTGTGAACCTGGCGAACCGCGTGGCGCTGGGCATGCACATTGGCTCCAAGGACTACCTGCTGTTTTACAACGACCTGCAGAGCAAGGGCCTGTCCGAGGAAGTTTCGCTCGCCGAGTTTGTGGGACTTTGCTCTGCGGCGTGCAACCGCCCGGTGATGCCTGCGCTGGCGATTCCGGGAATCTTGCGCATGTCGGGCTCTATGGACGAGATCCGCGGGCTCGAGGACATTATGCGCGTGGCCAAAAACGCCGGCGCCAAGCGCGTGATTTTGCCGCTGAGTGCCATCGCGGGCCTGCAGAGCGTTTCGTCCGAGATTATCTCGGGCTTGAGCCCGGTGTTCTACATGGATGGCGATCCGGTTGATGCCGCGAAGAAGGCGCTAGATCTGTAGGAGTGCGGGCGTGCGGGCTTGCGTGCGCGTAGGTCCGCGGGCGTGTTGGCGTGTTCGAGTAGGGAGGCCTTGCCATGGCGGACGAGCGTTGCGTTGGCGAGTTGCTCGACGAGCTGTTTGGCTTTGAATCGGTAGCCAAGCGTCAGGCGGCGCTTGAGCAGTACGATCGCGGGGAACTGGTGCGCAAGGCGCGCTCCCGTGAGCTGCTGGGCGTGCTTAGGGGCGTCGAGGCTGCCGAGCACACTGCGCGCGAGTCTGCCGTGCGGGCTGTTGACGGGTATGTTCGCCGCGTTGAGGGCGCTGCGCCTGCATGCGCTCGCAAGCAGGCGGGCATTGTTGGCCCGCTGCGGATGGAGCGTCGCTATGCTGCCTTTTTGCGCATGGAGGACAAGGCCGAGCTGCTGGCCCGTTTGGAACAGACACTTGCGTTTATCGAGGTAAAGTTACGTGCGAATACGGCGGCCAGGGTCCGTACGGCGTATGATGCCGCGGGGGCTATGGTGCTGCAGGACGTGGCACGCCTGCGTGACGTGCGCGTCGTGGATGCCGTGCCCCTGGATGCCGACCTGCTGTGCACGCAGCTGGAGCAACTTCGTTGTGCCGCCGACGCAACGGACCTTGCGGGCATGATCACAGCGACGTTTGAGTCCGAGCTGAGTGCGACGGGGTTGCAGGGCGCCGCCGGGTCTGCGGGCGATGTTGCTGGTGATGTGGCGTTGGAGCGTGAACTTACCAACGTGCGCGGCGCTGCGCAGCGAGCGCGCTTGGCGGCGCAGGCGTACCGGGCCGAGCGTGCCGCCCGCGTTGCGGGGAGCACGGTTGAGCCGGTATCGTTGCCCGAGCTTGCGTGCGTTGCGATCGAGACTGCGTGCGATGCCAGGGAGCTTTCCGAGTTGCTCGCTCAGGTTAAGAAGTCGTTTGATACCTACCGTCGCGTTGTTGCCGACGGTGGGTTGTTCTGTGCGTTTGGCTCTGGCTCACCGCATGGGATTTGCCGGGGCTCGAGCTATTTAGACTACGATTCACGGCTTGACGAAGACGTGCTGGTGGGCGAGTACGACGGCGCTACCAGGCATGATGTTCGGCGCGAGGCTGCGATTCCCGAGCTTGTGGATGAGGCTTCGACTGAGGGCGGCGATTCGCTCAAGGTTGCCGTGGCACGCATGCAGGAGTTTAACGGACGGCGTTACGATGGCGTGCTGGATGAGGACCCTGCGCGCCATGTGAATGCGTTTTGGTATGGACTCAAAAAGCTCAGTCAGTATTGCGAGGCCGCCGTGCGTGTGGACGAGCGTGCTTGGGATTGCTTTATCGATAAGGTGCAGTTCGCCTACGATGAGCCCGTGGGGCGTTTGGCTGCACAGATGGACGACAAGCAGGTTGCGGCTTTTGTTGCCGCTGTGGACGCGCTCGGTGCTAGTGAGTAGGGGCTTGGCTCGATAGGAGGTTGCACCATGAAGATCGAAGTTGATGTAGACCAGCTGCGCGAGAGTCTGCTCGATCGCGCGGGGAGTGCAGCGGGCGTGGGCTTTCCGGCCGCCATGCTCGACGTAGTAGATATCGAGGACGAGTCGCCCCAAGAGCTCCTAGCCCGAGCCGAACGCGAAGGCCTCGACCTCCGCGATTTTGCCGTCGACGACGACGCGGACGATGACTACGACGCAGACGAGGACTGGTAGCCGCGATTGGACTTCAACCCCATCCCCTCAATAAGTTGCGGTGAAATAGGGACTGTTTAGGCCGGTAGAAGGCCTATTCAGTCC
>WGSL01000028.1 GCA_014871665.1 Collinsella sp.
GATGCAGGCAGCGCGCCTTTTGCGTTGAGCTTCGTTGAGGTTTGAAGTAGTGGACTAGTTGGCCATAACGCCTTCGGTCCAGGCCTCGACATCTTCGATGCGCAGGACGTTGGCGACCTCGGCCACGCAGTCGACGCTGGCAAGCTCGGCGGCGGCAGCTTGGACGTCCTTCTCGAGCGCGCGGTGCGTCAGGAAGATGACCGAGCAGGCATCGCTGACGCCCGACTTGCCGTCCTCGACCTGGTTGATGAGCGAGATCGAGATGTTGTGCTTGGCAAAGATGTCGACCGTCTCGGACAGGGCGCCCACGCGGTCGGCGACCTTCAGGCGCACATAGTACTTGGTCTGGAGCTCGTCCATGGGCTTAAAGGCGAGGTTGTGGCCATAGGGCTCAATCTCGGGCAGCGGAGCCACGCCGCGGCTGATCTGCTCGGAGAGCGACAGGATATCGCCCACGACGGCGCTCGCGGTGGGGAAGGAGCCTGCGCCGGCACCGTAGAACATAGTCTCGCCCACGGCGTCGCCTACCACGTAGACAGCGTTCATGGCGCCGTTGACCTTGGCAAGCATGTGGTCGGCGGGGATCAGCGTGGGATGCACGCGGACGTCGACACCGGCGTCGGTGTTGCGGGCGATACCGAGCAGCTTAATGGTGTAGCCGAGCTCGCGGGCCTGGGCGATGTCCTCGGCGCCGATGGTACGGATACCCTGCTGGTACACATCGTCGGTGGTAACGCGGGTGCCAAAGCCGATGGAGGCGAGGATGGCCGTCTTGCTGGCGGCGTCGAAGCCGTCGACGTCGGCGGACGGGTCGGCCTCGGCATAGCCCTTGGCCTGCGCGTCGGCAAGCACGTCGGCGTAATCGGCGCCCTCGGCGTCCATGCGCGACAGGATATAGTTGGTGGTACCGTTGAGAATGCCGGCGATGGTCAGGATCTTGTTGCCCACCAGGTCGTGCTCGAGCGTGCTCACGATGGGGATGCCGCCGCCGCAGCTGGCCTCGCACTTAATCTGCACGCCGCACGCGCGCGCCTTCTCGGCAAGCGTCTCGACGTGACGGCCCAGCAGGGCCTTGTTGGCAGAGACGACGTGCTTGCCGTGCTCAAAGGCAGTGGTGAAGATCTCGGTTGCGGGATGCTCGCCACCGATCAGCTCGACGACGATGTCGACGGCGGGGTCGGTGACGACATCGTGCCAGTCGCTCGTAAAGGCCTCGCGCTCAATGCCTGCCGCCTCGGCCTGCTCCCAGGCAAGCGCGCAGGCGCGGGTCAGCTTAAGGTCGATGCCGTAGGCGGCCAGGTACTCATCGTGGTGGCTCTTGATCAGACGGGCCACGCCGCCGCCGACGGTTCCCAGACCGATCAGACCGACGTTCACGGTGCGCAGGGGTTCGCTCATAAATAGCTCCTTCGTGCATCTTATGGATGGATTAACCGCTTAAAGGTTGAGTGCATTCTAGCGTGAACCGAGGGCGTGTGCTCGCCAGGCAACAGGAGTCGCACAAAACGGCACCCCCGAAACGCTGCGGAAATATTGGAAACATGCTCGCTACAAACGAACTTCCGTAACAAACTGTCAACGTTTGCGCCATAAGGTTTGCCCCGTACCGCAAGACGGCCGCACCACGGCCAGCGAAAAGGGGGACACCATGTTTAGCATCAACAACGTACTTAACCGCAGGAGTTTCTTGGCTGGCGCTGCGGCGCTCGGTAGCACCGCAGCACTCGCTGGTTGCTCGTCGGGTGGCTCGGACGGCGGCTCCGCCGATGACGGCAAGACCTTCAAGATCGGTGTCATCGGCCCTTTGACCGGCGCCGCGGCAACCTATGGTGTCTCGGCCGAGAAGGGTGCCAAGCTCGCCGCCAAGGATTTCTCGACCAAGGACCTCAAGCTCTCGCTTAAGTCCGAGGATGACGTCGCTGACGGCGAGAAGGCCATCAACGCCTTCAATACCCTGTGCGATTGGGGCATGCAGGCTCTCGTCGGCCCCGTCACGACTGGTGCTGCCGTCGCCGTCTCGGGCGAGATTGCCGACGACATGCTTATGGTCACGCCTTCGGCCTCGTCGCTCGACGTCACCAAGGACAAGACCACGGTTTTCCAGGTTTGCTTCACCGATCCCACCATGGGCGCCAGCGCCGCGAAGTTCTTGGCCGAGAAGTACGCGGATGCCAAGATCGCCCTGTTCTACAACTCCGGCGATACGTATAGCTCGGGCGTTGCCGACGCTTTTGCCGAGCAGGCCAAGGCGTCCAAGCTCGACATCGTCGATACCGAGACCTTTAAGGACGACTCTTCCACGAGCTTTACCAACCAGCTCACCAAGGCCAAGGAGTCCGGCGCTACGCTCATCTTTGCGCCGATCTACTACACGCCGGCGTCCGTCCTGCTCAAGAACGCCAAGGACATGGGCTACGACATGACCCTCATGGGTACCGACGGCATGGACGGCCTGCTCTCTGTGGAAGGCTTCGATACCTCTCTTGCCGAGGGCGTACTGCTCGTGACCCCGTTCTCTGCCGACGATGAGAAGAACGCTGACTTTGTCAAGGCATATAAGGACGCCTACGACGAGACGCCCAACCAGTTTGCCGCCGACGCCTACGATTGCGTCCACGCCATCGCCGAGGCCATCGACAAAGCGGGCATCGACATTACGGCCGACGGCGCCGACATTGCCGGCGACCTTGCCAAGGCCATGCGCAAGATCAAGATCGAGGGCCTGACGGGCGAGCTGACGTGGAATGACAAGGGCCAGGTCGAAAAGCCCGCTACGGCCTATGTGATCCAGGACGGCAAGTACATCGCCGCCTAAGTGCATATACATCGAGACCGGCGGGCCGTTTTATTCAGGGCAAGGACGCCTGTAACAGAACGGAAACATTACTTTCACACAATAAAGTGGCTAAATTGCATAAACCGACAGGAATACGCAGAATTATGGATAAATGGGCAAAACAAAAGAAAAGTTGAAATAATCGCCACTTTTCTCAACTAAAGCGTCTACTATTTTGCGAACGCCGAACACGGCGAAGGATGGCCTGTCGGGTAACCGAAACCCGACGAGATTTGAGAGGAGAGCCGCATGTCGAGCCTCACCGGTAAGTCATTGAACCCTGTTATGAATCGCAGGAGCGTTATCGCGAGCGCAGCAGGTCTGGGGGCGATGTCCATTCTAGCTGGCTGCTCCTCCAACGGCGGCGACAGCGGTTCCGCGTCGGGCGACGCTTCGTTTAAGATCGGCACCATCGGCCCGCTGACCGGCGCCAACGCGTCCTACGGCAAGTCCGTTACACAGGCTGTCGAGCTTGGCTGCAAGGATTTCTCGACTAAGGAGCTGCCGCTTGTCAGCAAGGCCGAGGACGACCAGGCCGATGGCGAGAAGGCCGTCAACGCCTTCAACACCCTGCTCGACTGGGGCATGCAGGCCCTCGTCGGTCCGACCACCACGGGTGCGTCGGTTGCCGTTGCCGCAGAGTGTGGTAACGACCCCGAGACGTTCATGATCACCCCGTCCGCGTCTTCCGAGGACGTTACCAAGGGCAAGGATTGCGTCTTCCAGGTTTGCTTTACCGACCCCAACCAGGGTGTCAACGCTGCCAAGTTCCTGGCGCAGAAGTATGCGGACGAGAAGTTCGTGCTGTTCTATAACTCCGGCGACGCCTATTCTTCGGGCATCGCAGATTCCTTTAAGGCCCAGGCCGCTAAGTCCAAGCTCGAGATTGTCGACGAGGAGACCTTTAAGGACGACTCCGCCACGAGCTTTACCAACCAGCTGACCAAGGCCAAGCAGGCAGGCGCCACCATGATCTTTGCGCCGATCTACTACACGCCGGCGTCCGTCCTGCTCAAGAACGCCAAGGACATGGGCTACGACGTCAAGATGATGGGCTGCGACGGCATGGACGGCATCCTGGGCGTTGAGGGCTTCGACACCTCTCTTGCCGAGGGTCTGCTGCTCATGACCCCGTTCTCCGCCGACGACGAGAAGAACGCCGACTTCGTCAACGCTTACAAAGATAAGTACGGCGATACCCCCGACCAGTTTGCCGCCGACGCCTACGACGGCGTGCATGCGGTGGTCGAGGCCCTCAAGGAGGCCGGCCTGGGTGTCGACGCCGACCCCACCGAGGTTGCCGAGAAGCTTCCCGAGGCTATGCGCAACATTACTGTTGACGGTCTGACTGGCAAGCTCTCCTGGAACGACAAGGGCCAGGTCCAGAAGGACCCGACGGCGTACGTCATTACCGACGGCAAGTACGTACAGGCCTAATAGGCCGCCTTACATAGAGCGGTTTTGATTCCAAGCAGGGGAGGTTTTGGCCTTCCCTGCTTGCTTGGTATCTAGGGACGATGTAACGTCCCTGTTTCATACATCAACTGGAAACCTATTCGAAAGGGGGATGTGGAACATGACGGTCTTTATCCAATACCTGGTCAACGGCCTGTCCATGGGCAGCGTCTACGCCATCATCGCGTTGGGCTACACCATGGTCTACGGTATCGCCAAGATGCTCAACTTCGCTCACGGCGACGTCATCATGGTCGGTGCCTATGTCTCGTTCTGTGCCACGTCGTATCTCGGCCTCCCGGGCTGGGCATCTGTAGTTCTCTCTTGTGTGGTCTGCACGGTTCTCGGTGTTCTCATCGAGGGTCTGGCCTATAAGCCGCTGCGCCAAGCAGGCCCTCTGGCCGTTCTGATCACGGCCATCGGCGTGTCTTACTTCCTGCAGAACGCCGCGCAGCTTCTGTGGGGCGCCACGCCCAAGAACTTCACTTCGCTCGTCACCTTCCAGGTACCGGAGTTCTTGGCCAAGTTCAACGTAAGCGCCGTCTCGCTCGTCACCATCGTCGCCTGCCTGGTTATCATGGCCGGCCTGATGTTCTTTACAGGTAAGACCAAGATGGGCAAAGCCATGCGCGCCGTGTCCGAGGACAAAGCCGCCGCTCAGCTCATGGGCATCAACGTCAACCGCACCATCTCGATGACGTTTGCCATCGGCTCCGCCCTTGCCGCCATCGCCGGCGTGCTGCTGTGCTCCTACTCGCCGGTCCTGCAGCCCACCACGGGCGCCATGCCTGGCATCAAGGCCTTCGACGCTGCCGTTTTCGGCGGCATCGGCTCCATCCCCGGTGCCTTTGTCGGTGGCATTCTCATCGGCATCATCGAGGCGATGGCGCAGGCTTACATTTCCACGAGCCTTGCCAACTCCATCGTCTTTGGTGTTTTGATCATCGTCCTGCTCGTCAAGCCTGCCGGCCTCTTGGGCAAGTACGTCCCCGAGAAGGTGTAGGTGAGCGTTATGAAGTTTCTTAAAGACAAGCAGACGCGTCACGACTTTGTCACGTACGCCATGTGCATCGTGGCCTTCGCCATCGTGTTCTTTATGCAGTCCAACCACATGATTCCGCGCATGATCGCCGGTCAGCTGGTTCCCATCACGGCCTATATCGTCATGGCCATTTCCCTCAACCTCGTCGTCGGCATCGCGGGCGACCTGTCGCTGGGCCACGCAGGCTTTATGAGTGTCGGCGCCTATACGGGAATCGTCACCGCCGTCGCGCTGGAGAGCGCCGTTCCCTCCGATCCGGTGCGCCTTATCATCAGTATCGTGGTCGGCGCCATCGCTGCCGCCATCCTGGGCTTCTTGATTGGCATCCCGGTCCTGCGCCTGAGCGGCGACTATCTGGCTATCGTGACCCTGGCTTTTGGCGAGATCATCAAAGAGATCGTCACCTGCCTCATTGTGGGCGTCGACTCCCGCGGCCTGCACGTGATCTTTAACATCACGGGCAACTCTACGATCGACGACCTGCACCTGCTCGAGGACGGCACCGCCATCATCAAGGGCGCCCAGGGCGCCTCGGGCGTGTCGACGTACTCGACCTTCCTCGCCGGTGCCATCCTGGTCATGGTCGCACTCGTGATCGTGCTCAACCTGGTTCGCAGCCGTACCGGCCGTGCCATTATGGCCGTGCGCGATAACAAGATTGCAGCCGAGTCCGTAGGCATCTCCGTCACCGAGTACCGCATGATCGCCTTCGTGGTTTCCGCTGCCCTCGCCGGTGCTGCCGGAGCCCTCTTCGGCGGTAACTTCTCGCAGCTCTCCGCCACCAAGTTCGACTTCAACACGTCCATTCTCATCCTGGTGTTCGTGGTCCTGGGCGGTCTGGGCAATATGCGCGGCTCCGTCATCGCGGCGGCGCTGCTCACGGTGCTTCCCGAGCTGCTTCGTCAGTTCTCGGACTACCGCATGCTCATCTATGCCATCGTGCTGATCCTGGTCATGATTTTTACCAACAACCCGCAGCTCAAGGCGTTCTTCGGTCGCGTCAAGGACCGCTTTGCTTCCAAGAAGGAGGTGGCAGCCGATGCCCAGTAAATTTGAGTTCAAGAAGGGCAAGATGGTCCCGTATCCTTCTGGCGCCATCGTTCCCGATCGTGACCTGAGCGAGCGCCCTGCACTCGAGTGCATCCACCTGGGCATTGAGTTCGGTGGCCTTAAGGCAGTCGACGACTTTAGCCTGACTATCGGCAAGACCGAGATCGCCGGTCTGATCGGTCCCAACGGCGCCGGCAAGACCACGGTCTTCAACCTGCTCACCAAGGTGTACCAGCCCACGCATGGCACCATCCTGCTCGACGGCGAGGACACCTCGGGCAAGTCGGTCTACCAGGTCAACCGCATGGGTATTGCCCGTACCTTCCAGAACATTCGCCTATTCAACACCATGACGGTGGAGGATAACGTCAAGGTCGGCCTGCATAACCAGGAGCGTTACTCCGGCTTTGAGGGCGTGCTGCGCCTGCCGACGTATTGGAAGCACGAGAAGGCTGCTCACGAGCGCGCCATGGAGCTGCTGTCCATCTTTGATATGGAGCATCTGGCAAACGAGCAGGCCGGATCGCTGCCTTACGGCGCTCAGCGTCGTCTGGAGATCGTCCGCGCGCTTGCCACCAACCCCAAGCTACTGCTGCTCGACGAGCCTGCTGCCGGCATGAACCCGTCCGAGACCGCGGAGCTCATGGAGAACATCGTCAAGATTCGCGACACCTTTGGCATTGCCATCATGCTTATCGAGCATGATATGTCGCTCGTTATGAACATCTGCGAGGGCATCTGCGTGCTCAACTTTGGTAAGGTCATCGCCAAGGGCACGGCAGAGGAAATCCAGAACAACGACGCTGTTATTGAGGCATATCTGGGCAAGCAGGATAAGGGGGAGAACTAAATGGCAGAGCCGATGCTTTCCGTCTACAACATCAACGTCTGGTACGGCGCCATCCACGCCATTAAGGACATCTCCTTTAACGTTAACGAGGGCGAGATCGTGGCCTTGATTGGTGCCAACGGTGCCGGCAAGTCCACAACGCTCAAGACCGTCTCGGGCCTGCTGCGTTCCAAGACCGGTTCCATCAAGTTTATGGGCGAGGACATTACCCATACGCCCGCCGACAAGCTGGTTGGTAAGGGCCTGGCTCAGGTCCCCGAGGGTCGTCGCGCCTTTTTGCAGATGACGGTCGAGGAGAACCTGGAGATGGGTGCCTATACGCAGCCCAAGTCCACGGTGGCTCCGGGCCTGGAGCGCGTCTACGAGCAGTTCCCGCGCCTGAAGGAACGTCGTCGCCAGGTCGCCGGCACCCTTTCGGGCGGCGAGCAGCAGATGCTCGTTATGGGGCGCGCCCTTATGAGTAACCCCAAACTGCTTATGCTCGACGAACCTTCCATGGGTCTGGCACCGATTCTGATCGAACAGATCTTCCAGATTGTCGAGGACCTGCACAAGGCCGGTACCACGGTACTTCTGGTCGAGCAAAACGCGCAGATGGCGCTTTCCATCGCCACGCGCGGTTACGTGCTCGAGACCGGCAAAATCACCATGACCGGCACCGGTCAAGAGCTGCTGCACGACGATAACGTCCGCAAGGCCTATCTGGGTGGCTAGGAGGTTCCGCCGTTCTACCGAACGGCGGACCAGTCGACGCTGCGCGGGCACCAGAGCGACAACTTGTCATTCAAAGAGGGCGGCATGACCAGAAGGTCTATGCCGTCCTCTTTTCATGCCAATTTGTTCGCTCTGGTGCCCGCTCGCTGTCCGTCCTCTGCCTGCGGCGTTACTTTGGTTCTGCCCCCTTTATATTGCGGTGGAATAGGGACTAAATGGGAGTCTAAGAGGCCAAAACAGTCCCTATTCCACCGCAACTTCATGGGGATGTGTGAAAATGCCCGTCGGAAAACATCTGCTGTCTTTGGGGGTCTATCTATGGTGTACGAGTTTTGTGCCGAGAACTTTGAGCGGGTGCCGGCGGCTATCGATGCCGGTGCAAGGCGTATCGAGCTGTGCGACAACCTTGCCGTTGGTGGCACCACGCCTTCGGCCGGCGTTATCAGCGCTACGACCAACTATGCCCACGAGCACGATGCACGGGTGATGTGCATGATTCGCCCGCGTGGCGGCGACTTTCACTACAACCAGGACGAGCTGCGTATGATGGAGATGGACCTGGGCCTTGCCGTGAGCGCCGGCGTTGACGGCTTGGTCTTTGGCTGCTGCAAGCCCTGCGCTGGCGGATGGGCGCTCGACGAACTTGCGCTTGGCGCCCTCGTGATGGCTGCGGGCTGCGCGATCGAGGAATGTAAGCGTGAGCCCATCGACATCACCTTCCACATGGCGTTTGACCAGCTCTCGCCCGAGGCTCAACTCGATGCCGTCGACACACTCGCCGATTGCGGCGTTACGCGCATCCTGACGCACGGCGGTGCCGCCGGCACGCCGATCGAGGACAACCTGGAGCATCTGTCGCGTCTTATCGAGTGTGCGGGAGACCGCCTGACCATCCTTCCCGGCGGCGGCATTTCCACGGCCAACCGCGATACCGTGGCGGCGGCACTGGGCGTCTCCGAGCTCCATGGCACCAAGATTGTGCCGCTGGAGGTATAACCCGTGGCGCTGGTATTTGACGTTCAGCAGGCGAACGGTAAGCCCGACGACAACCGTCGTCCCGGCACCGCGTGCCCCTTTTGCGATACCGAGGAACTCGCCAATATCATCCGGCGCGACGGTGACTGCATCTGGCTCGAGAATAAGTTTAAGACCTTGCGGGCCACTCGCCAGACCGTATTGATTGAGTCGTCCGACCACGACGCCGACCTGGTGACCTATGCGTCGGACGAGCTGCATCATGTTATGCGGTTTGCTCTGGATTGCTGGCAGCAGATGATTGACTCCCGGCAGTATCGCAGCGTTCTCATGTACAAGAACAAGGGCCCACTTTCGGGCGGCAGTCTGGTCCATCCGCACATGCAGATTGTGGGTTTGGAGCAGGAAGACGGCTACGCTTCGCTGATTTCTGCCAATTTCGAAGGCATCAATGTCTGGCGACAGGGGAGAATCGCGGTCAACATCTCAACCGAACCGATCATGGGGTTCTTTGAGATCAACGTTTCAGCCCCGCAGGGAATCGCCGCCAGCGATGACACGAGAGACCAAGCCGAGGCGGATCTCTTCGCCGACGCAATCCAGGTAGCTCTGCGCTATATCTTGCACGAGCACCATGGCGGTCGTGCAGAGTCGTACAACCTGTTCTTCTATCACATGAGCGGCCGGACCATTGCCAAGGCGCTTCCACGTTGGGTGGTTTCACCCTACTTTGTCGGGTATCGGCTGGCTCAGGTCAATGCTGAGACCACGCTCGATGTCGGTGCGGAGCGACTCCGCGCACATCTGGAGGCGCTCACATCGTAAAGTGAGCGCCCGCACACTGCGGACGGTTTAGCGCGCCATTGCATCGCGGCCGGCCTCGACGCGCTTGCGCTGGGCGGCGCGCTCCTCGCCGGTCAGACGCTCAAAGAAGTGCCCGATAAGCGAGGCGAGCACCTGCTGAAACAACGTTCCACACATGACGGGAAACACAACTTCGCCCGGAAAGTATTGCGTGGCGATGACGGCGCCCGAAGAGATATTGCGCATGCCGCAGGTAAAGCACATGGTGGTCGTTTCGCTATATGGCAGATGCAGCGCGCGGGCGACCAGAATGCCGACGACAAAGCCGCTGATGGCGAAGACCAAAATAAAGAGGGCGACTTCCAAGCGCACCGCGTTCATGTGCAGCACGTACTCGCTCATGGCGGTGGAGTTGGAGGCGATAACGCCCATCATCATGAACTTGCAGGCGGGCGAGAGCGCGGGGGAGAGTTTTTCGTGCCCCCATCCGCGCGTGAGCTCGTTGATCACGATGCCGAGCACGGCGGGGATGGCGATCATAAAGGCCATGTTCTGCATCATGCTCGGCACGTCGATCGAGACGGTGGCGCCCAGCAGGAGCTTGAGCGTAAGCGGAATCGTCACAGGGGAGATGACCGAGGACGTCAGGATGATGGTGAGCGCGAGCGGGCCGTTGCCGCCGAACATGCTGATCCACATAAAAGCGGTGACTGCCACGGGCACACTGTATTCGAGCACGATGCCGCAGACAAGGTTGGGGTTGGAACCAAAGAACAACGATCCCATGGCATAGGCCGCGATGGGAATAAGCGCCGCCGAGACCAACAACGCCAGAATCAGGTGCAGCGGACGGTGGAACACCTCGGCTACCTGGTGAAAAGTGTTGCTGAGCGCACCTTGGAACGTCATAAAGGCAAACAAGGTGGGAACGATGGGCTTGAGCACGCCGATTTGTTGGGGAAAGAGCACGCCGAGCGCCACGCAAATCGGAACGATGACCTGCATATGTCCTGCGAGAAATTTGCCCAGTCCAACCCATTGCTTCATATGCTCTTGTGACTCCCTTTGCTCGTGAATCCGTTTTGAATGGATATGCTAGACGCTCGCATGCGTCCGTGTGGCTGAAACGCTCGATTATTTCGAGGCTATTACCGCCCTCGTTTATCGAAACCACGGCGTGCTGGATGTTGTGCGTCCGCGCTGCACGGTATAATAAATCCATTCAACAGATCTGCCTGCCGAAGTGGGCATACACAGAGGACTCATCGCTATGAACCGTGAGAGGTATCGCGGCGACCTGCCCCTATCGGGGGTGGGTGCCTATGTCATCGCTTAAGACGACGCATCGCTGGGCGGTCGCTCAGCAAAATCCCGAGCTCGAAAAGGAGCTTTCGGCTGGCCTGGGCATACCCGGGCTGGTGGCGCGCATTATGGTTGCGCACGGCATTACATCCATCGAGGAAGGCCAGCTGTTTTTGACGCCTTCGCTCGATCGCGACTGGGCCGACCCACTCATTATCCCGGGCATGTCGGTCGTTGCCGACCGCGTCGAGCGTGCTATTCGCAACCACGAGCACATTGCAGTCTTTGGCGATTTTGACGTTGACGGTATTACGTCGACCTGCCTGTTGACCGAGGCGCTGCGCACGTTTGGCGCCGATGTCACGCCGTTTATTCCGCATCGCTTTGATGAGGGCTACGGTCTTTCGCGCGCGGCGCTCGACCGCGTTAACGAGCTCGCTCGCCCCCAGCTGATCGTGACCGTCGATAACGGCATTGCCGCCAAGGAAGAGGTTTCCTACCTGGAGAGCCTGGGGATCGATTTGGTGGTCACGGACCATCACGAGCCCTCCGACCAGGTGCCGCAGGGTGTGCCCCTGACTGACCCCAAGCTCGAGGACGAGGGCCCCTCGCGTGAGCTTGCCGGTGCTGGTGTGGCGCTCAAGCTGGTGCAAGTCCTGGGTGAGCGCCTGGGCAAGCCGTCGTATTGGCGTTCGCTAATCGAGGTCGCGGCGCTGGGCACCGTGTCCGACATGATGCCGCTCACGCCCGAGAACCGCGCGCTGGTTGCCGAGGGCATCCAGCAGATGCGCGTAACCGCTCGCCCCGGCTATATCGCGCTTGCCGCGCTCGCCAAGGCGGACCTTTCGAGCATTACGGCGGATGGCCTGTCATTCTCGCTCATTCCCCGCTTAAACGCTGCCGGTCGCATGGCCGATCCCAAGCTGGCGCTCGACCTGCTGCTTGCCCGCGATCCCATCGAAGCAAGCGCACTGGCGGCTGAGCTCGAGGAAATCAACCGCCAGCGCCGTGAGATCGAGGCGGAGCTCACGCGCGATGCCATGGCAAAGGTCGAGGAGACCTATGACGGCGGACGCGCGATTGTCGTGGGCGGCGAAGGCTGGCACGAGGGTGTCAAGGGCATCGTGGCAAGCCGTCTGACCAACCGCTACCACGTGCCGGCGCTGCTGTTCTCGATCGAGGACGGTATCGCGCGCGGCTCTGGTCGCTCGGTGGGCAAAGTTAACCTGTTTGACGCCATCGAGCGCTGTTCCGACCTGATGATTCGTCGCGGCGGACATGCCGGTGCGGTGGGTGTGACCATCGAGGCATCCAAGCTCGATGAGTTCCGCCGTCGCCTTTCAGCCGTGTTGTCCGAGCTTCCCGCCGAGGACTTTGAGGACACCGACGAGGTTGCCGCCACGGTCGACCTTTCCGAATTGAATATCGAGACCATCGAGCAGATTTCCCGCCTTGAGCCGTTTGGCCAGGGTAATAAGGTGCCGCTGTTGGCTGCCGAGGGCGTGACGATGTGTGATCGCGCCGTGGTGGGTAAGACCGGCGAGCACATGCGCTTCGTGGCGACGGATGGCGCCGCGAGTGTGCCGGCCATCATGTTTCGTGTACCGCAGATCGACAAGCTTATCAATTGCGACAGCGCCGTCGACTTGGTGTTCGAGGCCGTTGCCGAGCATTGGCAGGGTCGTGTGAAGCCCAAGCTTATGATCAAGGATGTCTTGGTCCGCGATACCACGGCGCCCAGCGTTGACGACCCGGCATGTGAGCTTCGCCGCGGCGTGGAGCCTGCGGACGCCGGTCTTCGTCTGGAGTCCCGCAAGCGCCAAACGCTCGCCCAGCTTTCCTATACCGAGCTGACGCGCTCGCTTATCCATAGCTTTATCGGCTCGAACCAGCCGCACCGCGCGCAGGTCGAGGCGCTCGATTCCCTGGCCGATCACCAGAGTGTCTTGGCGGTTATGGGAACGGGCCGCGGCAAGTCGCTCATCTTCCATGTGCATGCCGCGCGTGAGGCGGTGCTTCGCGGACGTGCGAGCATCTTTGTCTATCCGCTGCGTGCGCTTGTTGCCGACCAGGCCTATCACCTCTCGTCGACGATGGCATCGCTTGGCATTGGCGTTGGCGTGCTGACCGGCGAGACCGTGGAGGCCGCACGCGATGACGTGTTCGCCGGCCTAGCTTCGGGCCGCACCGGTATCGTGCTCACGACGCCCGAGTTCCTGTCTATCCACCGTGACCGTTTCGCGCGTTCGGGCCGCATCGGCTTTGTCGTTATCGATGAGGCGCACCACGCCGGCCTTGCCAAGGGCGGCGACCGCAGCGCCTATCTTGACATGCCCGATATCCTCAAAGCCCTGGGCGACCCGGTCGTTATGGCTGCGACGGCCACCGCGACGGCTCCGGTTGTGGCCGAGCTTGCCCGCATGCTGCCGATCACTCGCACGGTGGTCGACGAGACGGTGCGCGAGAACCTGCAGCTCGAGGACGACCGCGATCTTGCAAGTCGCGAGAACCGTTTGGTGTCGATTGTGGCGACGGGGGAAAAGACCGTCATCTACGTCAATTCGCGCGACCAGTCCGTGGCGCTCGCCAAGACGTTGCGCAAGCGTGTGCCCGATTGCGCAACCCATATCGCGTTCTATAACGCGGGGCTTGCGCGTTCCGATCGCCGTCGCGTGGAGGAAGCATTCCGAGACGGCAGCCTCAGCTGCATCGTCTCGACATCTGCCTTTGGCGAGGGCGTCAACCTGCCCGATATCCGCCATGTCGTGCTCTATCACATGCCGTTTGGCGGCATTGAGTTTAACCAGATGAGCGGCCGTGCCGGTCGCGATGGCCAGCCCGCCGTGATCCATCTGCTTTATTCGTCGCGCGACGCCCGCATTAACGAGCGCCTACTCGACTGCTATGCGCCCGAGCGCGACGAGCTCGTCACGCTCTATCGCGCGCTGCAGACCATGTGGCGCTCCAACCGCGGCAAAACCGGGGACGATTCCTTTAGCGCGAGCGATATCGACATCGCGCAGATGTGCCTTGCCATCGATGCTCGCACGCCGGTCGACGAGCGTTCGGTGGAAAGCGGCCTGGGAATCTTCGAAGAGCTTGGTTTTTGTCGCGTTTCGGGGTTTGACGACACCCGTCGCATCGCGATGGCCGAAAACCCCGGCCGCGTGCAATTGAGTAGGTCAATTCGCTATTTGGAGGGCTTGCGCTCGCGCATGGAGTTTTCGGCTTTCCGGAGCTGGGCGCTCGATTCGTGCGCTTCTGATATGCTAGCCAAAGTTAACCGCCCGATCGTACCGCGGGCCTAGGGGAAGGGGACCTCGATGGATGCCGCAGCCCGTACCGCCCATGATTCCACCCTCCAGCCGTTTTCGGAGATGGAGCACTATAAGCATGCCGATGAGCTGCCGCCCGAGATTATGGCGGACAGCTACGACAAGCTGGAGCGCCTGTGCCTCAAATATATGAATGAGGATGACTTCTCCAAGGTGGAGCAGGCCTACTGCTTTGCTGCCGAGAAGCATTGCAACCAAAAGCGGCGCTCGGGCGAGATGTACATTAACCATCCCGTCGAGGTTGCCATCATTTTGGCCGATCTCAAGATGGACTGCGATGTGGTGTGCGCCGCGCTGCTGCACGATACCGTCGAGGATACCGAGACCTCGCTCGCCGATGTTTCCGGCCTGTTTGGCGATACGGTGGCCGAGCTCGTCGATGGCGTGACCAAGCTCACCAATATCGAAGTCGACAGCATGGACGAGAAGCAGGCGCTCACGCTGCGCAAGATGTTCCTCGCCATGTCCAAGGACATTCGCGTCATCATCGTTAAACTTGCCGACCGTCTGCACAACATGCGAACGCTGGCAGCCCTGCGCGAGGATCGTCGCCTGTTTAAGGCTCGCGAGACCATGGACGTGTACGCGCCCTTGGCCGACCGCCTGGGCATGAGCTCTATTAAGTGGGAGCTCGAGGACCTGTCCTTCTTCTACCTGGAGCCCGATGCCTACCAGCGCATTGCGCGCATGGTGGCGGAGTCGCGCGAGGTCCGTGAGCGCTATCTGGCTGAGACCATCAAGACACTCACCGACGAGCTCAACCGCATTGGCCTGGAAGGCTTCCAGATCAACGGCCGTTCCAAGCACTATTGGTCCATCTACCAAAAGATGAAGCGCAAGGGCAAGGAATTCTCCGAGATCTACGACCTGGTGGCACTGCGCGTCATCACGCATTCGGTGCGCGATTGCTACTCCACGCTCGGCGCGGTGCATACGCTGTGGCACCCCATGCCCGGTCGCTTTAAAGACTATATCGCCATGCCCAAGGTCAATAACTACCAGTCGCTCCACACGACGGTTATCGGCCCCACGGCCCGCCCACTCGAGATTCAGATTCGAACCTACGAGATGCATGAGCAGGCCGAGTACGGCATTGCCGCCCACTGGCTATATAAGAAGTCGGGCGGATCGTCTGCGTCTAAGACCAATGACGCTCAACGTTTGGACGACCAGATCAACTGGCTCAAGCATTCACTCGATTGGGCTGCGTCTGATGAGATTACCGACGCCAAGGAATACCTGCATTCGCTGAAGGTTGACCTCTTCGATCAGGAGATCTTCGTCTTTACGCCCAAGGGCGAGGTCATGGCGCTTCGTGCCGGATCCACGCCGCTCGACTTTGCCTATGCCGTTCACACCGAGGTGGGAAACCATTGCGTCGGCGCCAAAATCAACGGTGCGGTGGCTCCGCTCACGCACGAGATTAAGACGGGTGACCGTGTCGAGATCCTGACGAACAAGAGTTCCAAGCCGTCGCGTGATTGGCTCAAGATCGTCAAGACGCCTTCGGCTAAGTCCAAGATCCGCCGCTATTTTGCCGCTGCGACCAAGGACGACGACGCTGCTGCTGGTCGCGATATGCTGGCCAAGGACCTGCGTAAGCGTGGCTATGGCATTTCTACGCCGCGTTCGACGCGTGCACTCAACGCCGTGGCGGAGCAGTTTAACTTCAAGCAGCTCGAGGACCTGTTTGCCGCCGTCGGCGCCGGCAAGGTTGCCCCGCGCGCTGTGGGCAATAAGGTCGAGCAAATCTTGGACCCCAAGCCCGAGGAACAGCTCACCAAGGCCGAGGCTATCGCCGAGGTCGTGAAGCAGCCCGCTCGCGGCTCCAACCGCAAGCCGCAAAAGCGCGGCAAGAGCGCCAGTAACGGCATTATCGTCAAGGGCGAGAGCAACAGCGGCCTGCTGGTCCGTCTGGCTCATTGCTGCAACCCCGTGACGGGCGACGACATCGTCGGCTTCATCACGCGCGGTCGTGGCGTTTCGGTGCATCGCGCCAACTGCCCCAACGTCAAGGGCCTCATGGAGCATCCCGAGCGCATGATTGACGTAGAGTGGGATGGTGCTGCCGATACGCTTTTCCAGGTCGAGATTGTGGTCGAGTGCCTGGATCGTATGGGCCTGCTCAAGGACGTCACCATCGCCATTGGCGATGCAGGCGGCAACATCCTTTCCGCCGCCACCTCGACCAACCGCGAGGGTATTGCGACCCTGCGCTTTATGGTCGAGATTTCGGATGCGAGTGGCCTGGATCCGCTACTGGCATCGATTAGCAGCGTCGACTCGGTCTATGACGCACGCCGTTTGATGCCTGGCGAGGGCGGGGCTCAGCTCAAGCGTCGCGTATAGGCGTAACAAGCGCGCGACAGTAATGATATTGGCTACGTTCGAGGCATCGTTTGATGCCTCGACGTTTATAGAAGGAGGGCGTACGCATGGACGCTGCGGCTTTGGACTTAACCCCTCGGGGTACGGCTTCGATTGAGGCGCTTGTAAACGGCCCCATTCAGACCAACAGTTACGCCGTGATTTCGAGTGGCGAATGCTTGATTATCGATCCCGCTTGGGAAGGTGAGAGCCTCGTTGCGCGTATCCAAGCCGAACACCCTGGCGTGCATGTGCTCGGTTCCGTCTGCACGCACGGTCATGCCGATCATGTTGGCGGTGTAGCCGGAGTTCGGGCCGCCGTTGGCGCTGACGCCCTGTACGAGTTGTGTGTTAAGGATGCAGCTGTGCCGCATGCGAATATCGAGGAACAGCGAGCGATGTGGGGCATCGAGACGCCCGATCCGGGCGAGCCGACGCGGCTGCTTGCCGAGGGGGATACCATTGAGCTAGGCGACATTTGCCTGCAGGTTATCGAGGTACCCGGGCATACGCCGGGCGGCATCGTTCTATTCGCCGCAACAGAGCAGGGAAATATTGCTTTCGTGGGGGACACGCTCTTTCCCAGCAGCCACGGCCGTACCGACCTTTCTGGAGGAGACGAGACGGCGATTTTGCGCTCGCTCTCCAAGCTCGCCCGGCTTCTCCCGCCCGATACCGTTTGCCTAACCGGTCATGGCGATCCGACCACCGTGGCACGCGAGCTCATGCAGAACCCTTTCATGCAGGTGTAGCTTTATAGTCAGCTTCTGAAACACGAGAAGCGCCCAAACGTCAAGCTATTTTTCCCCAACGGGTCGATTCCGTAGGGCAAACGGTCAAAAAAAGTCTGTTTGGACGATATTCGTGAACAAACGAACGTTTATGCTCGGGTGCGCCGTGGTAAAATCTCAGGCGTTATCGGAGCAACCTTACAGGAGGTTTCTTTTATGCTCGTCAACGCAGCAGACATGCTCAAGAAGGCCGAGGCTGGCAAGTACGGTCTCGGTGCCTTCAACACCAACAACCTCGAGTGGACCCTGGCTATTCTCCAGGCCGCCGAGGAGGCCAAGTCTCCGCTGATCCTTCAGTGCACCGCTGGTGCCGCTAAGTGGATGGGCGGTTTCAAGGTCTGCGCCGACATGGTCAAGGCTGCCGTCGAGGCCACGGGCGTTACCGTTCCCGTCGCCCTTCACCTCGATCACGGTTCTTACGAGGACTGCTTCAAGTGCATCGAGGCCGGCTTCACGTCCATCATGTATGACGGCTCTCACGAGGAGACCTTCCAGCTTAACCTCGACCGTACCAAGGAGCTCGTTGAGCTTGCCCACTCCAAGGGCATGTCCATCGAGGCCGAGGTCGGCGGCATCGGCGGCACCGAGGACGGCGTGACCTCCAGCGGCGAGCTCGCTGATCCTGCTGAGTGCAAGCAGATTGCTGACCTGGGCGTCGACTTCCTCGCCTGCGGCATCGGCAACATCCACGGCGTCTATCCCGCCGACTGGGCTGGCCTTTCCTTCGAGCGTCTGGGCGAGATCAAGGCCCAGACCGGCGACCTGCCCCTCGTCCTGCACGGTGGCACCGGCATCCCCGAGGATCAGATCAAGAAGGCCATTTCCCTGGGTATCTCCAAGATTAACGTCAACACCGACCTGCAGCTCGTCTTCGCCAAGGGCGTCCGCGAGTACATCGAGGCTGGCAAGGATCAGCAGGGCAAGGGCTTCGACCCCCGCAAGCTCCTCAAGCCTGGTCGCGACAACATCGTTGCTCGCACCAAGGAGCTCATGGAGGAGTTTGGCTCCGTCAACAAGGCGTAAGTAGCGGTTTAACTTCCCGCCGGAGGCCCCGTTTCCCCTACGCTGTTTCCCTCGCGCTCACCTGGCTTCGCCAGAAGTCGCGCGATGGAATCAGCTCCGGGGAAACGGGGCCTCCTTCGTTAACTCGCTACAGGGTTACTGGGCGGAATTAGGATGGCTACTGGCTTTGCCAGAAGTCGCGCCAAGGAAACAGTTCCGGGGGACGGGGCTTCCTTCGTTTAACGCCGCAGGGTTACGAGTCTGAATTCATTTATTGACTACCGTTCGGCGGTGTTGATGGCTCCTTTGTTGGGGCTTTCTTTTTTATCTCGCTACAATGGGCTTCAAGAGTTCTAATGACTTGGAGTTTGGTATGGCTGTTATTGATGTGCTGCCTTCGGATGGGAAGGTTGTTGACGAGGGTCCTGTTGGCTGCTCTGTTGATGTTTGCTGCGATGACTTTCGCCATCTCGATATTGGGCTACCGCCTGAGATTCTTCGTCTTAAGGATGCCGGGTATTTGACGCAGGCTGTTGCCGCCTGCGATCGCCTTTTGGAGCAGAACCCTGAGCCTTCGCTGGCTGCCTGCGTTCGCGCCGAGCGGTATCGCATGATCGAGACGCCGCTTCATTTTTCGGTGTCGCGTGATCGGGCTATCGAGATGATCCGCGAGGAGTGGCCTGAGTTTACCGAAGAGCAGTTTGACGACCTGATTAATCGCAAGCGTATTGACTGGCGTTTTATCGATGGCGAGCTGTTCGTTCTCGACAACTTCCTTGATTCTTTGCGTGTGTATCCCAAGGAGGTTCCGGGTCTACGTCCCGATTCTGCGGATGGAATTGCACTGCGCAACCAGATGCTCGAGGAGATGGAGTCGCAGGGCGGGCTGTCTCGCATCATTACGCTTAAGGCATGCGTGTCTGTTCCCGGTGCTTCGGAGGGGGAGACCGTTCGCGCGTGGCTTCCCGTTGCCGCCGCCTGTCGTCAACAGTCTCATATCGAGGTTCTCGATATGACGTCGGAGGGTACTGTTGCCTCTGAAAACGTTTCGGCTCGTACTGCCTCTTGGACATCTTCGACTGAACATTCATTCTCGGTGACCTATCGCTATCACATCGATGCCGCCTATTGCGATATTTATGGTGGCGCGCTCCCATCGCATACGTGCATGGACACGCCGCTGCCTGAGGATACTTCCGAGGACCGTCCGCACATTGCGTTTACGCCGTATCTGCAGCAGCTGACGGCCGGTGTTGTTGACGGACTCGAGGATCCGCTCGATCGCGCTCGTGCTATCTATGATTATCTGACGCAGCATATCGACTATCGCTATCAGCCGCCGTACTTGCTTTTGGGATCTATTGCCGATGACTGCGCGCATTCGCTCCGCGGCGATTGCGGCGTTATGGCGCTCACGTTTATCACCATGTGCCGTATCGCGGGCGTGCCTGCCCGTTGGCAGAGCGGCCTGTACGTTGCGCCCGATTCGGTGGGGTCGCACGACTGGGCAGAGTTCTATACGCCGCAGACCGGTTGGCTCAACGCCGACGTGTCATTTGGATCTTCTGCTCACAGGATGGGGGAGGAGTGGCGCCGCCGTCACTACTTTGGCAATCTCGACCCATGGCGTATGGTGGCCAACAATCGATTCCAGGCAGAGTTTGAGCCCTCTTTCGACGGCATGCGCGAGGACCCTTACGATAACCAGATGGGTGAGGCTTCGGTCGACGGTCGCGGATGCCGTCAGCGCGAGATGCTACGCACGGTCGAACTCATCGAAATGCTCGAAGTTCCATTTTCGGACTAATCAACAGAAAGCTGTGATAAACTAACTCACGCATTGCGTGCCCGAGTGGCGGAATTGGCAGACGCAGTGGACTCAAAATCCACCGTTGGCAACAACGTGCGAGTTCGAGTCTCGCCTCGGGCACCATACATGCAAGTGAGCGTTCAAGGGGGTTGCGGCCCCCTTTTTCGTGCCGAACTCGCGTGAGCGCGCGAAGCGTTAAGCAAACAGGCCTGTGGCCTGTCTGTAGCGGAGCGTGGCGAGGGCGCCACGCGCCCGAAGCCTGGGGCTTCGCGAAGCGAAGTCCCTTCGAGTCTCGCCTCGGGCACCATACATGCACCTGCGCTTCAAGGGGGTTGCGGCCCCCTTTTTCGTGTACGTAATGTGATAACGCGCTGTACGTGTTATTATTCGCAAGGCGTTGTTTCCGCAATGCCCTAAAGAGGAACCCGAGGGTTCCCACCTTTTGGCGCCAATGAGCAGCTGACTGGTCATACAAATTAGATTCTCTTCCTCAAATCGAGGATGTCTATGTGTACGACCTGGTTGCTGAGAAGCGCCGGGTTATTTTTTTATGAATGGAGGTAGGGAAAATAGCTAAGTCTGATGACACCCGCATCAACGACGAGATTACTGCATCTTCGTGCCGTTTGATTGGCGTCGATGGCTCTCAGCTCGGCCTGTTCGCCATCCGCGATGCTCAGCGCGTCGCCGACGATCAGGGTCTCGACCTGGTCGAGATCGCTCCCAACGCGGAGCCGCCGGTCTGCAAGGTCATGGACTACGGTAAGTTCAAGTACCAGCAGGCCATGAAGGCCAAGGCTGCTCGTAAGAACCAGTCCAAGGTCGAGGTCAAGGAAATGAAGTTCCGACCCAAGATCGACGTTGGCGACTACGAGACCAAGAAGGGCCACGTTCTGCGTTTCCTCAAGAAGGGCGCGCGCGTTAAGATCACCATCATGTTCCGCGGCCGTGAGATGGCTCACCCGGAGCAGGGCCTTAACGTTCTCGAGCGTCTCGCCGAGGATCTCAAGCCTTACGCTACGGTCGAGTCCAAGCCTAAGATGGAAGGCCGTAACATGCTTATGCTGCTCGCCCCGATTAAGGGCGCCTTCGATGAGGATAAAGCGGCAAGCGATACCAAGTAACTAGTGTTCTGTAACCGATTAAGGAGTATTTCATGCCTAAGATGAAGTCCCACAGCGGCACCAAGAAGCGTTTCCGCAAGACTGGTACCGGCAAGCTTATGCGCGCCAAGGCTTTCAAGAGCCACATCCTGAGCAAGAAGTCCACCAAGCGTAAGCGTGGCTTCCGTCAGGAGACCGAGATCGCCGCTGCCGACCGCAAGGTATCAAGTCGCGTCTCGCCTAAGTTCGCGTTCCCGTTTTTCGTTTTACCGTCTAGGAGTTGATAGAACATGGCACGTATTAAGCGCGCTGTTGCCGCCAAGAAGAAGCGCCGTACCGTTATGCACCGTGCGAAGGGTTACTACGGTGCCGCTTCGCGTACTTACAAGCATGCTAAAGAGCAGGTCCAGCACTCCCTGCAGTATCAGTATCGTGATCGCCGCAACAAGAAGCGCGAGATCCGTTCTCTCTGGATCACTCGTATCAACGCTGCTGCTCGTCTGAACGACATCTCTTACTCTCAGTTCATGCACGGCCTGAAGGTTGCCGGCATCGAGCTCGACCGCAAGGTCCTGGCTCAGATGGCTTACGAGGACATCGAGTCCTTCAACGAGCTGGCTACCATTGCCAAGAAGGCTCTCGAGGCCTAATAGATTCTCTTGAATCGCTAGGGGAGTGTCGCGTTGTGCGCGGCGCTCCCCTTTTTTATCGAAAGCGCTGGTTTACAATGCTAAAAGCGCGGGTAGATAAACACTTACAGGTGACCGATCTTTATATATCTCTTAACCGAAGGGTCATCATCTGATACGTGCAGTATTTCTGCACCAGCCTTTCTATGACTTATATAGGAAGCGATGTATTGTGTAGGACTTGTGAAGAGTGGAATTCCCGCCCACGGGGCCCCTCCGGTCTGGCAATATATCTCCTTGCCGCGCGGCCCGGTCGGACCGGATG
>WGSL01000029.1 GCA_014871665.1 Collinsella sp.
TGCTGGGGACGCACGCCCCCTACGGCACCTACGACTGCACCGGCTCCGGCGCCGTGAAGTCCTGGGCCGACATCGCCCGCGCCGTCTTCGAGGCCGCCAACGGCAACGGGGACAAGGTCGTGCCGGTCAGCACCGCCGACTACTACGGCGGCGCCGAGGGACCCGTCGCCCCGCGCCCGGTCCACTCCGCGCTCGACCTTTCCAGGCTCGAGTCGGTCGGGTTCCACATGCCCGACTGGGAGGAAGAGCTTGGGGAGTACCTCAAGACGCTCTAGCCGCTATCAACTTTTCGAGAGTAAAAGCCGCCGTTCTTTAACGGCGGCTTTTCTTGTTGATGGCTATCTGCGCAGTGGTGCCAATAGTATTTTGCGGAAGATCTTTCACTCGCTTGGCGTGGTGGCGGACCTGCCGGGCTGGTCATCGTAGGCGTATTTGCTGTACACGTTGACCTCCCACTGCTTTTTTTCGACCTTTGCCACGGAATCGAGGATGAAGCCGGTCGCAAGGCTCAGACCGCACAGGAACATAAACGACGCGGCGAGCATGGCGGTGGGGAAGCGCGGAACGAGGTCGGTCTGGAAATACTCGACAACGATGGGCATGCCCAAGGCGAGGCCGATCACCGCAAACAGAAGCGCGACGAGGCTGAAGAACTTCAGCGGGCGGTAGTCCTTGAACAGCGTGCCGATCATCGCAACGACTTTAATGCCGTCGCTCACGGTATTGAGCTTGGACTCGGAACCCTCGGGACGATCGCGGTACTCGATGGGCACATCTTTGATGCGCCAGCGGTGGTCGACGGCGTGGATCGAGAGCTCGGTTTCGATTTGGAAGCCCTCGGAAAGCACAGGGAAGGTTTTAACGAACGGGCGGCTCATGGCGCGGTAGCCGGTCATGACGTCATCGAAGCTGTAGCCATAGATCCACTTGATCATGGCGCGGACCAGATTGTTGCCAAAGCCGTGGAATGCACGCTTGTTTTCCTCGGCGTAGGTGCCGTTGGAAAGGCGGTCGCCTACGGTCATATCGGCCGTGCCGTTGAGGATAGGCTCGCAGAGGGCTTTGGCCGCCTCGGCGGGGTAGGTGTCGTCTCCGTCGACCATCAGGTAGCAATCGGCGTCGATATCGCGAAACATCTGGCGGCACACGTTGCCCTTTCCCTGACGGGGCTCAAAGCGAACCGTGGCGCCGTGCTCGGTGGCGATGCGTGAGGTATCGTCCGACGAGTTGTTGTCATAGACATAGACCGTCGCTTGCGGAAGCTCGCGGTGAAAGTCGTCGATGACTTTGCCGATCGTGAGCGCTTCGCTGTAGCAGGGGATGATGACGGCGATAGATTCAGAATTCACTCAATGCTCCTTACACATTCAATCCTTGCAAGTATAGCCGTTTGGGCTTGTCATCCTAAGATGTGGGTTAGTTCTCCAGTTTTGTTGCGCGAATCGTTTGCAGGGCCGTCGGGTCTATACTGTTCGTTTGTCAACGATTACGAGTAAAGGAGTTGCATCCGTGTCGGATCAGACAAAGCAACAAGAAGCTCGCAGTCTGCCTGCGACGTTTGCTAAGAACGAATTTGAGAAGGACGCGTTTATCCTTCGTCAGCTGGTTACCAAGGATTTTAAGATCAAGTATCGCCGTAGCGTTCTGGGCGTCGCATGGTCGGTGCTCAACCCGCTTCTGATGATGATCGTCATGGCCATCGTGTTCTCGACGATTTTTGCCCAGGGCCGCAATGGCTCGATTACGCCCGAGATGTACCCGCTGTACTTGATCGTGGGTAACGTTACCTTTGCCGTCATGTCCGAGTCTACGAACCAGGCCCTGACGTCGATCGTGGGTGCTGCCCCGCTGCTCAAGAAGGTTAAGGTGCACCGTTGGGTCTTCCCAGTACAGAAGGTGCTCTTCTCGCTGGTTAACTTTGCCTTCTCGCTGGTCGCCGTTGCCATCGTTATGCTGTGGTTCCATGTTATGCCTTCTTGGCACCTGATTCTGCTGCCGGTCTGCCTGCTGCTGCTTATGTGCTTCTGCATGGGCTTGGGCATGATGCTCTCGGCCCTCACGGTCTTTTTCCGCGACGTTATGCATCTGTGGAGTGTTGTCATCACGGCTTGGACCTATATCACGCCTATTTTCTGGACGACCGACTTTGTTGCTCAGATGCCGCATATCGTTCGGATCTTGGTGTATGCGAACCCCATGTACAACTACCTGCAGTTTATGCGTGATATCTTCCTGTTCCAGACTACGCCCTCGCTTTTGACGTTTGGTATGTGCGTCGCTTGGGCGGTCCTTGCGCTTGTTATTGGCTACACCGTGTTCCATAAGTCCGAGCGCAAGTTCATCCTCTACATCTAAGGAGTGCTGTGATGACTGAATCTGTTGTTGATTACAGCGAGCAGCCTCTGGCTGTCGAGGTCGACGACGTCACCATGATCTTTAACATGGCGTCCGAGTCGCTGACCAACCTCAAGGAGTACTTCATCAAGCTTGGCAAGCACGAGCTGTTCTTTGAGGAGTTTAGGGCGCTTAAGCACATCTCGTTCGATATTCATCGTGGCGAGGTCGTGGGTCTGGTCGGCACCAATGGCTCCGGCAAGTCTACGATGCTCAAGATTATCGCTGGCGTGCTTGAGCCTAGCGAGGGCAGTGTTAAGGTGCACGGTAACATCGCGCCGCTGATTGAGCTTGGTGCCGGCTTTGACCCCGAGCTGACTGCCCGCGAGAACATCTATCTGAACGGTGCCCTGCTCGGCTATACCAAGGAGTTCATCGACGCCAACTTTGACGGCATTATCGAGTTCGCTGAGCTGCAGAACTTTGTCGATATGCCGCTTAAGAACTTCTCCTCGGGCATGGTGGCGCGTATCGCCTTTGCAATCGCGACGATTACCGAGCCCGATATTCTAATCGTTGACGAGACGCTGTCCGTCGGTGACGTGTTCTTCCAGCAGAAGTGCGAGGACCGCATTCAGCACTTTATCCAGAGCGGCGACGTGACGGTTCTGTTCGTTTCTCACTCCATGGAGCAGGTTGAGCGCATCTGCCACCGTGCCGTTTGGATTGAGAAGGGTGACCTTCGCATGGACGGCCCGGTCAGTGAGGTCTGCAAGGCGTATCGCGAGCAGTTCAACTAGGTTATAATTACTTGCGCTTGGCCGAATTGTTTGGCTGGGCGTGCGGTTATTTGCTCCATTAGCTCAGTTGGATAGAGCAGGGGACTTCTAATCCCATGGTCGACGGTTCGAATCCGCCATGGAGCACCATCGTTTATTAAGCCCGGACCGCTTGGTGGTCTGGGCTTTTTTCACATGCCGGTGTTCTTTATTCTTGCCGGGTATACGTTTAGGGCGAAGCGGTGGTGCGAGCGTTCTGCGGGCAAGCCAGTCTGGCAATCTTTACGATCCATGCGGTCGATTGGTTTATTCCTTGGCAGACCATGCCTCTGCTTATGACGCTGCCAGCATCGTGGCTCTTCGCGTCAATCGTACGCTGTGCCTGCGATATCGGATTGGCGTACGTGATCAAGAAGGCGTAATAGCGGCGGGGAGGACCAACTTGGCCCTCCCCGCTGTATCTAGTCTGCCTTCAGGCACTCGGGTAAGACGTTTGCAACTGCATTCATCGCCTGCGGCCTCAGGTATTGCTCATTGAGCTTTGCCTTTTTGTAGGCATAGCGAGTGTCTGCTGAGTATTTGACCAATACATCGGCAAAGAATCGCTCCCAGCTCAGGTAATCGCGGCTTTCGATATAGCTCGAAGGGTCCTTGAGGATTTTTGGAATGTCGTTGTTGGGGATGAGGCCAGATTGCAGAAGTGTCCACTCAAATGATTCCGGGAGGAACAAGCGAACGTTCTTGTAAACGCGCTGTCCGAGCACCTTTTCGATGTAGGGACCAAATGCTGCGCCGTCTCCAATGGCAAGAACGTTTTGCTCGGGGCATTCGTGAATTGTCCGCTTTAGATTTGCTACGCCGGTGGCGGTATAGCAGGGGATCCCGAGTCGGTTGCAAAGAGCGTCGTAGAATTGATAGCCAGATTTGCTATCCTCGACAACTACGGCGTCGGGTACCTCGAATCCAACATTTAGATCCTGATACAGCATACTTGCTGTGTGGTCATATAGCGGCTTGGTCACCGAGTAGAAGCGCCTGTCGCTCTTGCGGCCATTGATTGTTTTACTCGTCGTGTTGACTAACTTCAGGATCTCATCAACGCTGTAGGGGAGCTCGTTGGCCTCGCGACGAGATATCAGAACAAAATAGTTGGACGAGCCGTTTACGGATTTGGCGAAGTCCTTTGAGTAGATAAACTCGTTGCCCTCATCTAGAAAGACGATTGAATCTTCGATGATCGACAGCTCGCGCTCCCAGCGTCTGCCGGAAAGCGTTTCGCAAGGTACGTCGCAGCTGAGCGTGACGCCGCTTTCCTGTCCTCGGTCGTTATAGTCGCGGATCATCGAGATAAGCGTCGTTTTGCCCGTGCCGCTGTTGCCGCGTATAAAGGAAATATTGCGCTTAAACGTGAGTGTGTATTTGACCTTTGCACGCTCTACGATAACGGTATGCGTTCCCTTCATTACTCATCAACATCCAAAAAGTCATTCGTGGCACCTACGAACTCCTGCATGTTCCTGACGATGCGGCCATCGTTATCGATGCGAATCTCAAAACGCTTCCAAGGGAACTTCATGATGTGGTATAGGGTTACAAGGACGTCTTGCTCTTTGCCGATCTTGAGTAGCCAGCGGGCACAGTTGTCTCCGCAGGTGGATGCGTTGAACACCATATTTGGGAGATTGCGAACCAGCAGCAGCGTCTTGACGCCGCCGGACAGTTCGAGTGGGGTGATCGAGCCCAGCTGTTTGCTTACGATGTTGTGGGGACCGATGAGCTCTGATCCGTCCACGCTTTTAATAATCTGTGCGGCCATAGGGTCTTCGAACCATGAGTCCAAGTATGAGTTCCTAAAATAGGTCTCGGTATCGTAGATGGAACTGGGGTAATCTCCCAGATGGATGCTTAACATGCGCGTCTCCAGACATTGTGTGACTGCAAAGATTATATGCCAGTAATAAAGTGCCGCCAGTAGCGAGGTTGCTGCTGGCGGCACTGGCATTATTAGCGTGTGAATCGCGTTGATGGATATGCTCGCGAGGCTACTTTTCGAGATGCTCTTTCAGCAGCTCCAGTGCGTGGGCGTAGCCTTGGAAGCCCTCGCCGGTGATGGTGGCGAAGCAGGCTAGGCGTGCATAGCTCACCTGGCGGAAGTCCTCGCGGGTCTCGACGGCGCTGATGTGGACCTCCACAGCTGGGATGGCGACGGCCTTGAGGGCATCGAGGATCGCCACGCTCGTGTGCGTGTAGGCAGCCGGGTTGATGACGATGCCGTCGACCTTGCCGTAAGCCTCCTGGATCTTGTCGACGATGCTGCCCTCGTGGTTGGACTGGAAGACCTCGACCTCGTCGAAGCCCTGTGCGGCACCCGCTTCCTGGCAGATCTGCACTAAGCGATCGTAGTTGTCGCTGCCGTAGATGCCTGGCTCGCGAATGCCGAGCATGTTGAGGTTGGGGCCGTTAATGACGAGTGCTTTCATGGTTGCTTCCTTTGCGGTTGAAAAACCACCACAAAGGTGCCTGTCCCCTTTGTGGTGGTTTTGGTTAGAGAGCGGGTGGGAGGGTGTCGAGGAGGGCATGGGCGGTGTTGGCGGCGCAGTCGCGTGAGTCGATGATGTAGTCGGCCCAGGCGCGGTAGCGCGGCATACGCTGCTCGGCCAGCTTGTCGATGCCGTCGCGCGCGGTGATGGGGCGGCCCTTGTGGGCGAGCTCGTCGAGCTTGCGATTGAGCATCACAATTTGGCTGTTCTGGTGCAGCAGCGGGTAGTTCTCGTCGCGTGTGACCACGCCGCCGCCGGTGGAAAGCACCAGGCCGCTGCGCTTGGAAATGTCGGCCAGCTCCGCTGTCTCTTGCTCGCGGAAGGCGGCCTCGCCGCGCTCGACGATAAAGTCGGCGCAGGGCATGCCGAGGCGTTCCTCGAGGGCTCGGTCCAGATCGATGTGCTCGCGACCCGTGAGCAGGGCAATCTGCTCACCCACGCGGGTCTTGCCCGAGCCCGGCATGCCGATCAGCGCGATGTTCTGTTCGCGGCGTGACAAGCGCTCCGTTACATCCAGGATGCGCTCGCGCAGGGTGACCTGGCCGGTGTAGCGCTCGACGGCCTGTGCCGCTTGGGCCACGAGCATCAGCAGACCGCCGATGCAAGGGATACCGCGGCGCTCGGCCTCGAGCATGAGTCCCGTGCGGGCGGGGTTGTAGACAATGTCGATAACGCCTTCGAGCGCATCGAGCCCTTCGAGCGTGCAAGGCGCGTCGGGGCAGTGGGGGAACATGCCGGCAGGTGTGCAGTTGACGAGCAACGTTGCATCGGACTGCTGCGCGATGTTGCCGTAGTTGACCTCGCTCGTGCGGCCCACGGGCACCACGGTGGCGCCAAGGTCGCCGAGCACCATGCTTGCCGTGGTGCCGGCACCACCGGTAGCGCCAAGCACGAGGATCTTCTTGCCGGTAACCTCAACCCCCAGCTCCTCGACCAGGCACTGAAAACCAAAGTAGTCGGTGTTGTCGCCGCGCAGGCGCCCGTCGGGCAGGCGCGTGATGGTGTTGACGTTGCCCATGCGCTCGGCGAGCGGGCTCAGCTCGTCCAGGTAGTTCATGACGGCGCGTTTGTAGGGGATGGTCACGTTGGTGCCTTCCCACTCGTTGCCGGTCATAAAGGCCGCGAGGTCCTCGGGCTCGCGCTCAAATCGCACGTACTCGAGCCCAGCGAGCTCTTTGTAGATGGTCGGGGTGTAGCTGTGGCCCAGCACGCGGCCCAGTACGCCGTAGGGGCGGGTTGCGGCGGTATCGGTCATCTAGAGCACCTCCGTGTAGCTGCCAAAGTAGGTGAAGCTCTCACACACGTCGTCGATCGAATCGAGTAGGTCGTCGAGGGCCTTGCTGCCAAAGGGGCAGTCCAGGTCAAAGTAGAACATAAACTCAAAGTCGCGACCGGGGATGGGGCGGCTCTCGAGCTTGATGAGGTTGATGTTGAGTGCGTAGAAGCGCTCGAGCACGCGATAGAGGGCGCCCGGCTCGTTGGCCGTGGTGATCATGAGCGAGGTACGGTTGGCGCCGGGGTAGACGCGCGGCTCGCGGCTGATGACGACAAAGCGCGTGTAGTTGTTGTCCGAGTCTTGGATATTGGGCTCCAGCACCTCGAGGCCATACAGCGTGGCACAGCTGCGCGAGGCGATGGCGGCGACGTCGGTGCGCTCGGAGTTGGCGACCATCTCGGCCGACATGGCCGTGTTTGGGTACTTGGTGGCGTGCAGGTCGTGGGACTCGATAAAGCCGGCACACTGGGCAATGGCTTGGCCGTGGCTGTAGACCTCGCGCACGTCGGCGAGCTTGGTGCCGGGCTTGACGAGCAAGTTGTGGTCGATCTTGAGGCGAAGCGAGCGCACGATGTGGAAGTCGAACTGGGCGAGCAGGTCGTAGACGGCGTTGACCGAGCCGGCGGTGGAGTTTTCGATGGGCAGTACGCCAAATTCGCAGAAGCCGTCGCGTACAGCGCGCATGACACCTTCGAAGGTCTCGAAGAACGCGATATCGGGCACGTCGAAGAGCTTACACGCGGCGATTTGACTGTAAGCACCCTCAACGCCCTGGCAAGCGACGGTGGCAGTTTGAGGGAAGGGCGTGTCGGAGGCTGCAGCCGTCGCGTGGGCCTTTTGCGAGACAGTGATGCCCTTGAGCTCGTTGATGTAGCGCTGCTGCTCGGCCTTGCTCATGCTCATGAGGAGACGGAACAGGGTGATGGTCTGCGCCTCGTAGCGCTCGGGCGCGCGGCTGGCGAGGTTGTTGAGCTTGGAGCGCTCACGGGCGGGGTCGAAGACGGCCTTGCCCGTCTCGATTTTTGACTTGGCTACCTCGGTGGCAATGTCCATGCGCTCGACAAAGCTGTTGAGGAGCGTGGTGTCGATGCCATCGATGGCCTGGCGGATGTCAGCAAGGTCCATGGAGGCCCCTTTCGTGAATCGTTGTGCGGGGGTAGTTAATTTGGGACGGGGCTATTTTAGCTACCCTTTGACTGTCGGCGAATCGATGGGTGCCGGGGCAAATATGAACCGGTATATGGGGGTAGCTAAAATAGCCCCGTCCCAAATTAACTACCCTTGGGGTGGGTGGACTAAAGCTGGGCGGCGTCCTCGATGAGGGCGTCCCAAATCGCGAGGGCGGCGGCTGCTTCGGCTACGGGGACGGCTCGGGGGACGATGCAGGGATCGTGGCGGCCGTGGACCGAGAGCTCGGCGTTTTCCATGGCGTCCATGTCTACGGTCTGCTGCTCGCGGCCAATTGAGGGCGTCGGCTTTACGGCCATGCGCCACATGACGGGCGCGCCGGTCGAAATACCGCCCAGGATGCCGCCGGCGTTATTGGACTCGACTTCGATCTCGCCGGTCTCGGCATCGATGCGATACGGATCGTTGTTCTCGCTGCCGCGCATGGCGGCCACGGCAAAGCCCATGCCAAACTCCACGCCCTTTACGGCGGGAATGCCAAACGCGATTTGCGCGATGCGGTTCTCGATGCCGTCGAACATGGGGTCACCGATGCCCGCGGGAAGCCCGTAAATGCCGCACTCCACGATGCCGCCGATGCTGTCGAGTTCGTCGCGCGCGGCCAGGATCTCCTCGCGCATGCGGCCGGCTGCGGCGGCGTCAATGCACGGCAGATCGTTCGTAAGGATCGCCTTGCGGTCGGCCTCTCGATAGACCATATCGTCCATCGGCAGGTCGGAGATGCCGCCGATCTGCGCGACGTGCGCCATGACCTGAATGCCGCGGGCCTCGAGTGCCTGTAGCGCAATGCCGCCGGCGATGCATAAGGGTGCCGTTAGGCGGCCGGAAAAATGCCCGCCACCAGCAACATCGTGCATGTTGTGATACTTCACGCGCGCGGGGAAGTCTGCATGTCCGGGACGGGGCTTGCAGCGCAGCTCGGAGTAATCATTGGAGCGCGTGTTGGTGTTCTCGATAATCGCGGCAATGGGCGCGCCGGTGGTATGTCCATCGACAACACCGGCGATGATGTGGGCGGCGTCGGCCTCGCGGCGTTTGGTCGCGGTCTCGTCGCGACCGGGGGCGCGACGGTCGAGGAAGGCCGGCAGCTCCTCCTGGTCCACGGCGATGCCCGCCGGGATGCCATCGAGCGAGCAGCCGATAGCGGGGGAGTGCGATTGGCCGAAGATGCTTAAGTGCAAGACGTTGCCAAAGGTCGAGGACATGCTATTCCTCCTCGAGTGTGACTTTGCCGCCCAGCAGGCGGTAGTGGTCGAAGAAATCGGGATAGGACTTGTTGACGGCCTCGGCGCCGTGGATCACGACCTCGCCGGTGGCGCGGCTCGCGGCGATGGCGGCCATCATGGCGATGCGGTGGTCGTTGTGCGAATCGACCTCGCCGCCGGTAAGGGCATCGACACCCTTGATGATGAGGTCATCGCCGGCAATGCGCACCTGCGCGCCCAGCGCGGTGAGCTCGCGGGTGGTGGTGGCCAGGCGGTCGGATTCCTTGATACGCAGACGGGCGCAATCGCGGATGAACGTGCGGCCCTGAGCCAGCGAGGCAACGGCCGAGATAACGGGCACCAGGTCGGGGATGTCGTGGGCGCTCATCTCAAAGCCGGCGAGCTTGTCGGACTGCACGGTGGCGGCGTTGGTGGAGCGCACGATGCGGGCGCCAAAGCGCGAAAGCGCGGCAAGCACGTTGCGGTCGCCCTGCGCGGAGCTCAGCGACACGCCCTCCACGGTGATGGGGTCGGTGCCGATGGCGCCAGCGCACAACCAAAAGGCGGCGTTGGACCAGTCGCCCTCGACGGCCACGCTGCCGGGCGTGCGGTACGAGCCACTGCTCACGCGGAAGTTCGTGACCTCGGGCTGACCGTCCTTGGCGGGAATGCGCTCGACGTTGACCTCAACGCCAAAGGCCTTCATGGCCTGGATCGTCAGGTTGATGTAGGGGCGGCTCTCAATGAGGCCGGTCACCTGCACACAGGAGGGCTGGGCGAGCAACGGGGCTGCCAGCAGCAGGCCCGAGATGTACTGCGAGCTCACATTGCCCGGCAGCACAAAGGTGCCCGGGCGCATGCGTCCGCTTGTCTTGAGCGGAAAACCACCCAGACCCTGTAGGTCGCAGCCGGCGGCGATGATCTCGTCCGAGAGCGGGGAGAGCGGGCGTGCGCCCAGACGACCCTGGCCCACAAAGGTGGCCTCTGCGCCCATCGCGCAGGCGACGGGCAACATAAAGCGGAGCGTGGAGCCGCTTTCGCCGCAGTCGAGCGTTCCGCCGGCAAGGGCCTTGAGCAGGCCAAACTCAACACTCTTCATGGTGGGGTGTACTTGGAAGCCGTCCTCGACGGTCTCGATGCGAGCACCCAGGGCCGTAAGACAACGCACCGTGGCCTCGATGTCGGCGCAGGTGGTGTTACAGGTAACGTGCGTCTCGCCGTTGGCAAGCGCAGCGCAGATGATCAGGCGATGCGCCATCGACTTGGACGCGATGGCGGGAACGGTGCCCTTAAGCGGGGACGGGGTGATGCGGGCTAGCATGCGGATGCGTCTCCCTTCTGGCCGAGGCCCTCGGCAATGAGTTCGTGGAAAGTGGAAAGCGGCGTGCGGTCGATGCTGCAGCGGCCAATGCCGTGCGGAATCACCAGGTCGATGGTGTCGCCCGCGCGCTTCTTGTCGTGGAGCGCCTCGGCAAAGACGGCATCGGCGGAAAGCTCGCAGCGGGTCTTGAGGCCGTGGCGGGCGCAGAGTTCCTCAATACGACCGGGCAGTGCAGCATCGCAAACGCCGTGCAGGGCCGCGGCGCGCGTGATGATGCCCATGCCGATCGACACGCAGTTGCCGTGTCCGAGTTCAAAGTGCTCGCAGGCCTCGACGGCGTGTCCGGCGCTGTGTCCAAAGTTGAGCAGCTTGCGCTGGTTGGTTTCGTGCTCGTCGGCGACGACCACGGCGCGCTTGATGTCGATGTTGCGGGCGATGATGAGTGCTACGCGGGCCACATCGCGGTTGAGCAGCTCCAGCGTGAGCGGGGTCTTCTCCAGCTCGGCGAAAAGCTCCGGGTCGGCGATCACGACGTGCTTGACGACCTCGCCGCAGCCGTCGGCGAACTGCTCGGGCGTGAGGGTGGCCAGGCACCCCACGTCGGCGATAACCACGCTCGGCTGCCAAAAGGCGCCGGCCAAGTTCTTGCCGGCAGCCAGGTCGATGGCGGTCTTGCCGCCCACCGACGAATCCACCATGGCGAGCAGGCTCGTCGGGATCTGCACAAACTTGCAGCCGCGCATGTAGGTCGCGGCCACAAAGCCCGCCACATCGCCCACGACGCCGCCCCCGAGTGCCACGATCACGTCGGAGCGCGAAAGCTCGTGCTCGGCCACAAACTCCAAAATGGCAACATAGGTTTCGGCGCGCTTATGGGCCTCGCCGGCCTCGAAGGTGCAGATGCTCACCTCGTAGCCTGACGCCTCCAGGCTCTGCTTAACGGGCATCTGGTAGAGCGGGCCCACGTTGGTGTCCGTCACGATGACGGCCTTGGTGCCGCCGGCAGTGGCGCGCACGAGCGGTCCCGCCTGCTCCAGCAAAAACGTGCCAACATGCACCTGGTAGGGGCGTGCAGTGTCGATATCGATGGTAATCGCCATAAGCTTCGGTCCTTTCGACCTGGCGTGATAGGTGGTCTAGTGGGAGGCCTCGTCGTCGAGTACGCGCTTAATGCGGTCGCCCTCGGCAAGGAGATTCTCCAGATAGCGCTGGTCGCGCTCCTTGAGCGCACGGCTGTAGGCGCCAAGCGACTCGATCAGATGGTCGATCTCGAAGGCGAGCGCGTCGGCGTCGTCGATCATGAGCTCGGACCACATTTGCGGGTTGAGGTGCGCCACACGGGTGAGATCGCGATAGCTACCGGCCGAAAAGCCGTGGTGGACCTGGGCAGTGGGGCTCTTAACATAGGCGTTGGATACCACGTGCGCAAGCTGGCTCGTGAAGGCGATGACGCGGTCGTGCTCGGCGGCGCTGGTCACGCTGAACTTGCCAAAGCCCAGGGGGCGCACCATCTCGCGCACCTGGCCCAAAAGCTCCAGCTTAAGTGCATCGTCCACCGCGGGCGGCACGAGCACGAGCGGGGCGCCCTGGAACAGGTCGGCGCGGGAGTGCGCATAGCCCGAGTACTGCGTGCCCGCCATGGGGTGCGCACCCACAAAGTAAAAGCCGTGCTCGCGGGCAAGCTCAAAGGCGCGCTCGCACACGATGCCCTTGACACCCACCGTGTCGATCACCACGGGACCCATGATGGCGTCGGTGTCGGTGGCGTCGGCGAGCGCCTGGGCGTGCGCCTCGAGCCACTCGATGCATGCCTCGGGATAGCAGGCAAGGACGATGATGTCGCATTCGCCGAGTGTCTTGTCGTTGAGCTCTCCGGCGACAGTGCCCATGCTGGCGGCCGTCATGACATCGTCATCGGGGTCCCAGGCCAGCACGCGAACGCCCGCCTGCGCATAGCCGCGGGCAAAACTGCCGCCGATGAGGCCCAGGCCCACGATGCCGGCGCACTTAGGGCCGCCCTGGTTAACGCGCGCGTTTCTCACCGTACCCACGGCTACTCCACGGTTCCTTGGCAGACAACCTCGCGGATGGCTCGGATGCGGCGCATGGTGTCGTCGAACTGATCGGGGGTGAGGGCCTGGGCGCCGTCGGACCAGGCGCGGCTCGGCTCGTCGTGGACCTCGATCTCCAGGCCGTTGGCACCGCAGGCGGTCGCGGCGAGCGCCATGGGCTCAACATAGCGGGTGTAGCCGGTGGCGTGGCTGGGGTCGGCGACGACGGGCAGGTGCGACAGGTGGTGCAGCACCGGCACGGCGTTGAGGTCGAAGGTATTGCGGGTGCGGGTCTCGAAGGTGCGGATGCCGCGCTCACACAGGATGACGTTGTCGTTGCCCTCGCTCATGATGTACTCGGCGGCCATAAGCAGCTCATCGATCGTGCCGGACATGCCGCGCTTGAGCAGAATCGGGGTCTGAGTCTTGCCGACCTCCTTGAGCAGGGGGAAGTTCTGGGCGTTGCGGGCGCCGATCTGCATGACGTCAATCTTCTTGTCCAAGAAGACCTGCACGTCGCGCGGGTCCATGATCTCGGTGACGATCGGCATGTCGAGCTCGGCAGACGCCTCGCACAGCAGGTCGAGGCCGGCGGGACCCATGCCCTGGTAGGCGTACGGGGAGGTGCGGGGCTTGTAGGCACCGCCGCGCAGCATCGTGGCGCCGGCGGTCTTCACGCGGCGGGCGATGCGGATGAGGTTCTCGCCCTCGACGGAGCAGGGGCCGGCGATGACCTGGAACTGGTCACCGCCGATTTTGACGCCGTGGCCGCAGTCGATGACGGAGTCCTCGGGGTGGAACTTGCGGTTGGCACGCTTGAACGGCTCGGAGACGCGCTGCACGCGCTCGACGACGTCCATGGACTCGAGCAGGAACGGGTCGATCTTGGTCGTGTCGCCCACCAGGCCGATAATCGTCTCATTCTCGCCGCGCGAGACATCGGTCTTCAGGCCCTTTTTCTCAATCCAGCTGACGATATGGCTGACGGCCTCGTCGCTGGCGCTCTGCTTTAAAATAGCAATCATGGTGTGCCTCTCACCTCGATGGATAACCCTTGCAAAAACGGCCCGCATCGCGAGCCGTGTATATATGGTGCATGAGAGTTTATACTATCTGACTCGCTTTTGCCTTCTAAAGTGGGCCGTTGCGCCGCGTCTTCCTCGGAATTGCAAAGCTTTTTCTTTTATTTTGATAGCCCGTGGTGCACTTGGGTATAATGCCAAACGTTGGCCCTATTAGCTCAGGGGATTAGAGCGTCTGCCTCCGGAGCAGAAGGCCGTTGGTTCGAATCCAACATGGGGCACCATCGAACGTAAGACCGTCCGAACCTCGCATGGTCCGGGTGGTTTTTCTTATACCGACGCGACGTGATGGGGCGTGGTATGGCAGCAACGGATATCGAGCGCGGACTCTCGACCGCCGAGGTCGAGGAGCGCATCGCCGCCGGTAAGATCAACCGCAACAAGGAGCTCAAGACCAAGTCGGTCAAAGAGCTCATCATCGAGAACCTCTGCACGCTGTTCAATTTGATCAACGTGATCTTGGCGTTCCTGGTCATTTTGACCGGTTCGTTTAAGAACCTGACGTTCCTGTTCGTGGTGTTCCTCAATACCGCTATTGGCGTCATCCAGTCCATGCGTTCCAAGAAGATGGTCGATAAGCTCACGCTGCTGACCTCCAAGAAGGCCATCGCGGTGCGCGACGGTGCCGAGGTGGAGCTCGACTTGGACCAGATCGTGCTCGACGACATTATCCGCCTGGGGCGCGGCGACCAGATTCCCGCTGACGCCGTGGTGGTTTCGGGCGAGGCGCTCGTGAACGAGAGCCTACTGACGGGCGAGAGCGACCTTATCAAGAAACAGCCCGGTTCCGAGCTCATGAGCGGCAGCTTTATCGACTCGGGCCTGCTGCGTGCCCGCGTGATCCATGTCGGCGCCGACAACTACGTGGCCAAAATTAATAACGAGGCCAAGTACGTCAAAAAGGTCAATTCCGAGATCATGAACGCGCTTAACGCCATCGTGCGCTTTGCGAGCATCATCATGATCCCGCTCGGTTTGGCGTTGTTTGCCTCGAGTGTGAGCGAGCTGTGGGATGCCGCGGGAACCCCGGGCGATAGCGCGCTTTCGTGGTGCTTCTCCGAGCTGTTGGCCGGTCATGTGCCTTCGTCGGCGCTGTTGTCCACGGTGGGCGCCCTGCTGGGCATTATCCCGCAAGGCCTGGTGCTGCTGACCTCGTCGGTGCTCGCCATCGCCACGGTGCGCCTGGCCCGCCGCAAGGTGCTGGTGCAGCAGCTCTACTGCATCGAGACGCTCGCTCGCGTCGACGTGCTGTGCCTGGACAAGACGGGCACCATCACGTCGGGCCGCATGGAGGTCGAGGGCACGTATCCGCTGCCGGTTGAGGGCGTGAGCCTAGACGCCGGCTCGGACGAGGCGGCTGTTCCCGTCGATACCACGGTGCTCGATTTTGCGCTGGCTAACGTGGCACGTGCGACTTCGGCCGATGCCAACGAGACCTGCCAGGCGCTGCTCAACTATTACGCCGATCGCCCGGTCGAGGTGTCTGAGCCGCTGTCGGTCATTCCGTTCTCGTCCTCCAAAAAGTGGAGCGGCGCGTCGTTTGCGCAGGGCTCCTATGTGATGGGTGCGGCGCAGTTTGTGCTTTCGGAGCGTGTGTTTTCGCAGGTCGAGAACCGTGTCGCCGAGCTTGCCGATACCTGCCGCGTGCTCGTGGTGGCGCGCGTGGACGGCTTTACGCCCGATGGCGATATGGTGGGCGAGGCCGAGCCCGTGGGCTTTGTGACCATCCGCGACGAGATTCGTACCTCGGCGGCCGAGACCATCGGCTACTTTAACGAGCAGGGTGTGACCCTCAACGTGATCAGTGGCGACGACCCGCGTACGGTGTCGTCGATCGCGCGCGTGGTGGGCGTGCCGGGGGCGGACGCTTATGTGGACGCCACGACGCTCGATACGCCTGCCAAGCTCGATGCCGCAGTGGACCGCTACCATGTCTTTGGTCGTGTGACCCCGCAGCAGAAGCGCGAGCTCGTGCAGGCGCTCAAGCGCCGCGAGCACACCGTGGCCATGACGGGCGACGGCGTCAACGACGTGCTGGCGCTCAAGGAGGCCGACTGCTCCGTCGCCATGGCGGCCGGCTCCGATGCCGCGCGCAACGTGGCCGAGATCGTACTCGTCGACAACGACTTTGCCTCGATGCCCGCCGTGGTGGCCGAGGGTCGTCGTTCCATCAACAACCTGCAGCGTTCGGCCTCGCTGTTCCTGACCAAGACGCTGTTCTCGATGGGTCTGGCGGCGCTGTGCATCGCGCTTCCTCCGTACCCCTTCGAGCCCATCCAGATGACACTCATCAACTTCTTTTGCATCGGCGCGCCGGGCTTTGTGTTGGGCCTGGAGCCCAACAATGCTCGCGTGAAGGGTGCGTTTTTGACGAATGTACTCAAGCGTGCACTGCCGGCGTCGATTGCGGTCATTCTGGCTGCGGCGCTCGATATCTTTGTGGCGCGCGTGTTTGGCTTTAGCCAGCTCACGCTGTCTACGATGTGTCTGCTTACGTCGTGCGCGGCGAGCGTCAGCCTGATCTGGTGCATCTCGCAGCCTCTCACGCCCTTACGTGTGGTGCTTTTTGTGTTTGTAGTCGCCGGCATCCTGGTGGGCGTTATCGGATTCCCGGGGCTGCTGTCTATTGCCAACCTGTCGATGGGCCAGATGGTTATCTTGGCTGTCATCGTGGTCTTTACCTGCTCGGTGTTCTTTAAGCTTGCCACGATGATGGATTCGCTCAAGCCGCGTCGTCGTCATGCCGCAACTGGTTTTGGCCGCGGTGTGCGTGTCCGCCTGGGTCGCGGTGGCGGCAAGGTGAGCTCGACGGGCTCGACGGCCGAACGTTTTGCCAAGCGCGTTGCCGCCGACATGGCGCAGCGCCGCGAAGATCGCACCGCTCGCGAGGCCGAGGCCCGCGCACTCGAGGGCGTGGCCCAGGTTCAGCCCAAGAAAAAGAAGAGTACCGGAGCCAAGCGCTCCCGCGTGACCAAGTCCGCCCAAGGCATCAAAGTCTCGATGCCAAGCAAAAAGAAGAAGTAGCTACGCGCCCTGGCGATGTTGAATTGGTGCCTTGTTCCTGTGGGGCCGTGGCGATGTTATGCTCTAACCTCGATTGTTTGAATTGCTTCGAAAAGAGGATGCCGTGATCTGCCCGCATTGCCTTAAGACTATCGAGGACGGCGCCTCGTTCTGCCCCTACTGCAACGCCTATGTGGGTCCGGGCGATGGTCCCGAGCATACCGAGTTCGTGTTCTGTGAGGGCTGCGGTGCCCGTCTTTCTCCGCACGATCGTACGTGCCCCAAATGCGGACGCCCTGCTCCGGGTATCCTCTCCGAGGACGCGGCCGCATCCGACCTGGCAGCGGGCCGCACGGCGGGCTTTCCGCGCCTAACGCAAGAGCAGATCGATACCGAGGTGCCGCATGCGCCGGCCTCTGCCGCTGCGGTGCTTTCGGACGCCGCCGACCCCAATGAGACCTGTGTGCTGCCGGCTTTCGATAAGGATTTCGGTATCCCCAAGGTCGATATTCCCACGCCCGTTTCCCTGCACGACGATCCTCGAAAACCCAAGCGCAAGGTGCACCCCGACGAGGACGCCTATCACAAGCACAAGCGCCATATCCCCAAGCCGCTCATTATCATTGCGGTCCTCGCCGTCGTTTGCGGCGGTGCCTATTGGTTCGTGACGACCGATCCCATGGGCGTTATGCCTGGCTTCTACGACCAGTTTGGCCAGGCTGCGCAGACGACCTTCCCCACGCGCCAAAAGGGCGAGGCGACCGAGGACGATACCAAGCAGGACGATTCTGCCGAGGTGGTCCAGGAAGAAACCGTGCTCACCGATGATCAGCTCTATACCAGGCTCGACGGTCTGTATCAGACCATCGTTTCCTACGGTGACGAGGACCAGATCGGCGAGGTCATCGATTCCTTTAACAACGGCTATCTCCGAACGCCGCTGTCCACCCGTCAGGAGCTGTCGCAGAGTGCCTACGCCCTGCGCGACCAGATCAAAAAGACGCAAGATGAGCTCAGCAACCTTAAGTACCAGGACGATACGGTCTATGCGGACGACATTGACCACTTAAAGCAGCTTGCCGAGTGGATGTATGAGCGCGTCGACGTGATCTGCCAGAGTTGGGACATCTCGCTGGCCATTCCCGATGGCGAGTCGATGAGTTCTCACCAAAGCGAGATCCTGGCGCCCATCGCGCAGAGTGGCAACAGCGCGCTTAATCAGTACGACGCCAATGTGGGTTCCTGGAAGCCGCAGCAGCGTTCCTAAAATTAGTTCGCCATAGTCGGCATAACCTACGTGCGCAATTGATGTAAGCCCGTGCTTATTGCTACAATTCGTACAAATATGCTTTAAACGCACGAGGAAGGAACCACATGTTTGGGTTTAAGAAAGAGCTCTACACGCCCGAGTATCAGCTTGCCGGCGACGAGTGCGCCGTTATCGAGACGTCGAAGGGTACCATCAAGGTCAAGTTTGACGGCGAGGGCGCTCCCATTCATGTCGCGAACTTCTGCGAGCTTTCTACGATGGGCTTCTATGATGGCCTTAAGTTCCATCGCTATGTGCCCGGTTTTGTCATCCAGGGCGGCGACCCCAATACCCGCGATATGTCCGGCGCCGACGTCGCTGCCGGTCTTGAGGGCCCCGACGGCATGCCCGGTACCGGTGGCCCCGGCTACTGCATCAAGGGCGAGTTTGCCACCAATCCGCGCAACAGCCATGTCGATGGTGCCCTTGCCATGGCACGCTCCATGGACCCCGATTCCGCGGGTTCGCAGTTCTACTTCTGCCTGGGCGCCCAGCATAACCTCGATTCCGGTTACACCGTCTTTGGTACCACGGTCGAGGGTCTCGATGTGATTTCGCAGCTGCGTGCCGGCGACGAGATCGTCCATGTCGAGATCGTTCACGAGTAAAGGGGACTTCCTTGAATAGCCAGCTGATCCAACAGGGCCGTGCCGCTTACCGCGCGGGTGATTTTTCCGCTGCAGCCCAGATGCTTGGGGCGGCAAAGACTCCCGATGAGATTATGGGCGAGGCCGATCACCTTCGTGGCAACGCCTTGATGCACCTGGGCATGTATGCCGAGGCCGCCGAGGCCTATGCCGCCGCCCTCAACGACGGCACCTATGGCAAGCGCGGCGCGCTGCTCACCAACCGCGGCAAGGCACTCGCCGCCGTGGGCGACTACACGACGGCCGCTCAGACGTTCTCTGCCGCTACGCAGGACGCTTCCTATGCCACGCCGTTCAAGGCCTATCTGGGCCTGGGTAACGCGCTGTTCCAGTCGGGCGACTATGCCAACGCGGGTACTGCTTTCCGTCAGGCTGCCATCGACGGCGCCAATCCGGCTCCTGCCGCCGCACTCGGCGAGCTCGGTCGTTGCTTCATTAAGCTCGGCCGTCCGGCGGATGCCGTGGAGACCTACCGTACGGCTATCGACTTTGCCGGCCCCCGCGACGACACGCGTGCGCTCAACGCCGGCATGGGTCAGGCGCTTTCTGCCGCCGGCCGTCCCTCCGACGCACTCGACGCCTTTAACGCCGCTACTGCCGATGGTATCTACCAGCTCACCTCCGAGCAGGCCGATGAGCTTGCCCGCGTGCACGATTCGCTTGCCGCGCTGTCTGCCCAGACGGCTATGGCCACGGCTCCGGCGCCCGCGATGGACGCTCCTGCCGTCGATCCGCTCGATCCTACGGGCGCGACCGGTCAGTTTATGCCCGATCCCTCGGACACCGGCTTCTTTACGCTGTCCGAGTCCGAGATGGTCCAGCAGGACCGTCAGGATCGTAAGCAGGCCAAGGTCCGTCGTCGCCACCGCCACACGGGTCTCAAAGTCTTCATCGTGCTGCTTCTGCTCATTTTGATCGCCGTGGGCGGTCTGGGCTTTGCCTACACGCGCGGCTTTGGTTTCCCGTCCCAGGAGTCTGTCGTTTCCGATCTGTTCCAGGCTGCCGGCGACGGTGACACGGCAAAGGCCGAGTCTTGCCTGGCCTCGAGCCTGTCCGAGGACGCTAAGTCGATGATCATCTCCTCGATTCCGCAGGGTGCCACTGTGTCCGTCGAGGGCATGGATCAGTCCATGACCGAGACGACCGCTAAGGTGAAGGCATCGCTGTCCAAGGGCGGCGAGCAGGAGTACACCGTCAAATTCGTGCGCTCCGACAACCATATCGGCTGGGCCGTTTCCTCGCTCGATATGGATTTCTCGGCTGCTGACAACCAGTAGTGACCTTATGGGATTTAGCTTTGCCCGGCGCTTCACCGCAAGTGAGGTGCCGGGCTTGCGCTAGTATGATGAGCTAGTAGTTTTCCAGCAATCATCCAACACATCAGGAGTTGCGTTGTTTTCTTTGATGGATATGTTCTTCGGTAGCTATGCGGGCGATCTTGCCATCGACCTCGGCACCGCCAATACGCTTGTCTCCGTGCGCGGCAAGGGCATCGTCATTCGCGAGCCCTCTGTAGTCGCCATCGACAAGAACGACGAGCGCATCCTGGCGGTCGGTATCGAGGCAAAGCGCATGCTCGGCCGTACGCCCGGCAACATCGTGGCCGTTCGTCCCCTGAAGGACGGCGTCATCGCCGACTTCGATGTTACAGAGGCTATGCTTCGCTACTTTATCGACAAGGCGTCCGAGAAGCGCTATCCGTGGACCCCGCGTCCGCGCGTTGTCGTCTGCGTTCCCTCCGGTGTCACGTCGGTCGAGAAGCGTGCCGTCTTTGAGGCCACGATCCAGGCCGGCGCTCGCCAGGCCTATCTGATCGAAGAGCCTATGGCCGCCGCTATCGGCGCCGACCTGCCCGTCGAGGAGCCTACCGGCTCCATGGTCATCGACATCGGTGGCGGTACCACCGAGGTTGCCGTTATCGCTATGGGCGGCATCGTCGTCTCGCAGTCCATCCGTATTGCCGGCGACGAGTTCGATCAGGCCATCCTCACGCACGTTCGCGATGCCTACAACTTGGCCATCGGCGAGCGCACGGCAGAGGACATCAAGATCAAGGTCGGCTCCGCCGTGCCGCTCAAGGACGAGCTCGACGTCGAGGTCAACGGCCGCGACGTGATCACCGGTCTGCCCAAGACCGTGCGCATCGAGAGCGAGGAGATTCGTCGCGCACTCAACAAGCCGCTCGACGAGATGGCCAAGGCCGTCAAGGACGCGCTCGACGCTACGCCTCCCGATCTTGCCTCGGACCTTATGTACTACGGCATTTTGCTGACCGGTGGCGGCGCGCTGCTGCGCGGTCTCGACGTGCGCCTGCGCGATGAGACCGGCGTTTCGGTCAACGTCAGCCCCACGGCGCTCGATAACGTTGTTAACGGCTGTGCCCGCGTGCTCGAGGCCAATGCGTTTGATGGCGGCTTCGTCCAGACCAATGCTTAATTTCCAAAAGGTGGATTCCATTTGGCACGATCTTCGGGTTTCTCCACAAATCTGAATACCAAGCGACAATCAACGGGTATGCGCCCGTTGATTGTTTTCAGCCTGATTTCGGTGTTGCTGCTCACGTTTTATATTCGTGAGGGCGAGGCTGGGCCGATTCATGCCGTGCGTTCGGGCGTAACGACGATTACCTCGCCGGTGCGCTTTGTGGGTTCGGCTGTGGCGGCTCCCTTCAATGCCATCGGCAACGTGTTCTCTAACCTTACGGCGTCGCAGGACACGCTCGACGAACTCAAGAAGCAAAACGAGGAACTGACCTCTAAGGTTGCTGAGCTCTCCGAGGCTCAAAAGACCGCTGAGCGTCTGGAGGGGCTGGTCGGCCTGCAGTCGACCTACAACCTTAAATCGACCGCAGCTCGTATTGTCGGTGCCTCCGGCGATGCCTGGACCTCGACCGTTACCATCGACAAGGGCTCTGCCGACGGCCTTACCATCAACATGCCCGTGACGAGTTCTGCCGGTGTTATCGGCCAGATTATCGAGGTATCGGCCAAAACGTCGACCGTGCGCCTGATTGGCGACGAGAACTCGGGCGTGTCCGCTATGGTGCAGGACACGCGCGCTCAGGGCATGCTGCAGGGTCAGGCTGACGGCACGCTGCGTCTTGAGTACGTGAGCGTCGACTCCGACGTTAAAGTCGGCGACATCATCGTGACCTCGGGCATCGGTGGTGTGTTCCCCAAGGGCCTTCCGCTTGGCACCGTCTCGTCGGTTGAGAAATCGGCAAACGACGTGTACTACACCATTGTGGTGCGCGCTCAGACAACGGCCGAGAACAACGAGGAAGTGCTGGTCATTACCTCGCTGACCGATGAACAGTCGGCCTCGGATGAGGACGTGAGCACGGCCAACAGCACGCCGCAGGGAACGTCGCGCGATGCTGCAACCAAGACGAAGGACGAGAGCTCGGATGACAGTTCCGACGCGTCCGAGACGACCGATTCCGGCTCGAGCGAATAGGGGGCATGTCCATGGATCTACACG